>JAKQJD010000587.1 GCA_029561355.1 Bacteroidota bacterium
GCCACCAAAAATCCGTTTTAATCCGCCCGATCCGCAAAATCAGCGTCCCCATCACGCTACGTTCGGCGGAGCCGAACAAACATCCCAGGCAAATCAAAAATAAAAATCCCGAATTCTCACAAGTGAAAATTCGGGATCGCATATTCCGGGAAAATCTACAGTCTATTTCATCCGCACCAGATTCCCTTTTTCATCTTTTTTCACAGCATAAGCCTCTTCAAAACCGCGGGTTCTGACGGCATTAAGCGCTGTCGTAACGTCCTCCATTCTTTCAAAACCACCCAGCAGGATGATCGTGGAGCCGCTTTCCGATTTTTTGCGTTCGATGCCGCCGAGGTCGACAAACGGTGTGTTGTCGAAACGCTCCGGATTGGACAGCGTAGCGATACGAACGTAGTACGGGAAATTTTTGGGCTTCACTGTCGTCGGCGTGGAGTATTCCGTAGGCCGTATCACATTATCAGCACCTGTTTTAGCCTTTTTAGGCCCACCGGCTGGCGTGGAATACTGAGCCGGTTGCGTTGCAGTGGCAGGTTGTATCGGAGAAGCGTCGGTGAGCATAAAGCCTTTGAGCGACTCGTCGGTCGATTTTTCCGTCACGATGATGGCATCCTGATAGCCCCGGGAAACCGCTTCGGCCTGTGCCTGTTCGGCTACATCATGGGATGGGAAAACGCCGAGGCGCACCTTGTTCATTCCATTCTCCAGTTTGGTATAGAGGTGCCCGATTCCACCGGCTTTGGTAAAATCGCCGATCTCGATGGGCCGGTCGGCAGCGAAGGAACCGAGCTGGACCGAATATTTGATGACCGGAGCAGCCGGAACACCTTTAGAAACGGTACTGTATTCCGTTGGCCGAACGGCGGCGGCGTTGTTGTTCAGCACGAGTGCCTGGTCGGCGCCATATTCTTCCGTTATAAAAGCGCCTTTAAATTTCGGGTTTTTCAACACCTTTTTCAGGGCATCCTGCGCATCGGATTTGTCAGGGAAAATTCCCAGCCGCACCTTATTGCGACCACCTTCCGCCTTGGCGTACAGGTTGCCGTAACTGGACAGTTCTTCGTATTTCTTTAATTTGGCTTCTGTCAGTTCGTCCGGGTAAGCGGCCACCTGAACAGCGTAACCGTTGAAATCACCTTGCGTGAGCGGCGCCGTTTCCACTTTTCTGGAAGAGATCAGCGCGGTGGACGGCGTGCTGTATTCCGCAGGCCGTTCGGCTGCCGAAATAGTGCTGACAATCGGGTCGAGACTGATGTCCGAAATGCCCGTACCTGCGGCGCCGGCGTTTATGCGAACCGTTTTGCTTTTGTAGCCGGGTTTGGCAAAAGAAACGTCATAAGCGCTGTATGGCGTCAGGAAAAGGGAATAACGACCGTCATAATCCGTGTTGGTAACGATTATCTGGCCGGTTTCCGTTTTTTTGATCTCGATGTTCACAGCATCCTGCAAGATCCGTGTTTGTGCATCTCGCACCGCGCCGATATATTCTTTCCGGTCGTCGGCAGTGATAGCGATCAGCAGATTGCCTTTACCATAGTTTTCGAGCAGCACCGATTCGTCAAAATAGCCTTGCTTTTTGATCACCACGTTGCAACGCAGCGGCCAGGTAAGTGCGCTGAAATAATATTTTCCTTCATAGTCCGTCTGGCCGAATCCGGCATTACAGTCGGAAAAATCCAGATCGGCATTCTGAACCGGGTTACCGGTTTTATCCGTCACCAGCAGGTACAGCGTTCCGCTGCCGGAGCCGTAGTTGGTAACGGTTGTTCCAGTGCTGTATTCCACAGGCGTTGGTGTATTTGCAATGCCGCTTGTGGTATTGGTTTTCGGCTGACTGAACGGTGAAGCCGGTGTTGTAGAATACGTGACAGGTTGTGCTGCGGAGCCTTTTTTCACCACCTGCCAGATGTCTTCATGGCCGCGACCGGTAGGCCGGGTGCTGGTCACGTAACCGATGTTCTGGTTGGCGTCGTACACAAAACCGTAATCGTCGCGGGAGGAATTGACGCCGGGGCCCAGGTGATACACGTTGGTTACTTTTTCCTTGCCGAGTTCTGCGCGGAACACATCCAATCCACCCAGCCCTTTGTGCCAGTCGGACGAGAAGTACAGGTCTTTCCCGTCATAAAACGGCGTTACTTCGTTTCCGGGCGTATTCAGCGGTTCGCCGATATTGCGCGGGGTTGTCCAGGAATTTCCATTCCAGTTGGATACGTAAATGTCCCAGCCACCGCTACCGCCGGGCTGATTGGAAGCAAAAATGAGGGTGTTGCCATCGGGCGACAGTGCCGGAAAACCGGTGGCATAATCGGAGCCGTTGTATGGGAACGCCTTGATGTTTAGCCAGTTGCCGTCTACTACTTCTGCAAAATAAAGGCTCATATTGATGCCTTTGTCTGCGATCTGGCGAGTACCATCGATGAAGTTATTCCGACAGAAAGCCACTTTTCTGGCATCGGCGGAAAAACTCACCGGCCCTTCGTTGAAGGTATTCTGGAGGTCGCTGCGCAGGAAAGTCGGTTTTTGCAGGGAACCGGATTCGGCACTGCGCTGGGTCACGAACAACTGGTTGTATGCGCCGCCCGACCAGTCGCTCGACGACTTGGGTTGCGCTTTGCGCACAATGTCGGTGCGGGAGGAACTGAGTACGACCCTGCTTCCCATGAATGTGGCGCAGAAATCGGCAGATTCCGTGTTGAGCGGTTCGTTTTTAACGGTGTAAATCGCCTCCTTTTTGGAAACCTCGATGGCATAGTCGCACATGTTGATGTACTGCTGTGCTGCGGAAGGATTGTTTTCTCCGTACACGCGGAACCATTTTTTGGCGCCTACGTAATCGCCGGTTTGCATGAGCGCTTTACCGTAGTTGAGAAAAGTAAGCGGTTCGACGTTGTACTGCTGCGCGGCGCGGTCGTACCAGGGCAGCGATTCTTCGATCCGGTTGAGTTGGAAATACGAATCGGCTGTCCGCGAAAGGGCCCGGGCATTGTTGGGGTCTTTTTGGAGAACTTGCTCGTAGGTGCGTAGGGCGAGGTTGTAGGCGTACAGATCGAATTGTTTGTCAGCGCGTTGCAGATCGTCTTGCACTGAATTTTGAGCAGTGAGCCAGCTGGCAGCAAGGAGCGAGGCCGCCAACAACCACCCGGCACGAGAAGTCGTGTTCATAGAGCAGTAATGGTTTTAAAAATCAAACTGTTTGGTTTCGAAAAGCATAGTGCTTCAGCCATACATCAGCGATGAACATGACGAAACACCCTCATACAGTGGCAAAAACGAATGATGAACTTCGTTATTGCGAACGATGGAGGATAGTGGAGAGACTATCAGTTGAGTGAAGGTGCTGCAAAAGTACACTGCAATGTAATACCGCGCCAGTTTTTTTTCGGGACCTGCCGGCAGCATGGCCTTTCCGCTGTCGGGAAGACGTCATTTGTGGCGCCAAAATGTAATCGGCACGGCATAAACACCTTTATTCCGGCCTCGCAAATACTTCGCAATCCGGCCACAAAAACAAAATCCCGAACCCTCCGGACCGGAGAATTCGGGATCAAAAGATCAAACTTTAAACAAACCTTAACGGCCTGCTTCATGAGCGTGTATAGGTTTTTGTGTCTCGTGTTTCGTAAAGGATTATCTGTCAACCAAATCCTAAACACCAAACACTACATACCTAACACTATTTCACACCGCCTGCGCGGTAGATGTATTTTTCAACTTCACGCCAGTCCTGCGACTGCTGGTTCGGATAGTCGCGACGCAGGCGTTCGAACGCTTTAACGGCTTCCTCTTTTTTACCTTCGTGCTCGTACAGCAGGCCGAGTCTTTTCAGGTAAATTGCGGAAAGCAGTTCGTTGTCCGTTGCATCCGTTGCTTTTTCATACAGGTCCATCGCTTTGCCGAAATCCTTTTTTTCGGAATAAGCATCGCCCAGTGCGCCGTATTTCATAGCAGGAAGCAGCGAGCCTTCGGCATCGTATTTTTCCAGGTACTGAATGGCGTTGTCGAATTCGCCCAGTTGAAGGTAGGAAATACCCGCGTAGTAATTAGCGGAATTTCCGGCAGGTGTACCGCTGTATTTATCAGCCAGTGCAACGAAACCGTCGAAACCGCCACCGGGGCCGTCCAGCGCCAGGCGGAAAGAATCGCGCTCAAACATATTTTGCGCCTGCCACATGGAAGCGACTGCTTCCTGTTGCTTGGGTGCTACGATGAGGGTTTTATACAACCACCAGCCAGCAACGACCACTACCAGAGCGCCGAGTGCATAAAGCAGTTGTTTTTGATACCGTTCCCAGAAGGGTGCGGATACCTGTTGCACTTCCTGTACTACTATCGTCTCTTCAGTTTGGGCGACTTTACGTTTTGCCATGGCGTTAATTCAAAATTAGATGAGCACTTTTCAAAAATGACCGCAAAAGTAGAGAAAGTTTCTTTTCCGGAAGGGCTCTTTTCAAAAATTGTTCAAATTTTGTTACTTGCCCCTTACGTCGACACGCAGGCGATTGGGGCGGTTGGCAATATCCCAGGCGGTGTAAAACGCCAGTTGTGCACGTTTGGCCAGCGCCTCGTAATTGATTTTATCGGCCGTATCTGTCGGGCGGTGGTAGTCCGGGTGTGAGCCGTTAAAATAAAAAATGGAAGGGATGTTGCGTTCGGCGAAATTATAGTGGTCGCTGCGCTCGTAATAATGGTTGGGGTCGTCCTTGGCATTGTATTTATAATCGAGTTCCAGTTTGGTATACGTCTGGTTATTGAACTCGTTGATGACGTGCAGTTCGGTACTCAGGCGATCGGAACCGATGACGTAGATGTAATTTCCATTTCCGGGGTGGCGGTCGTCGGTGCGGCCGATCATATCGATATTGATGTCGGCCACTGTTTGTTTGAGCGGAAAAATCGGAAAATCGACGTAAAATCTCGACCCGAGCAGGCCTTTTTCTTCACCACTCACCAGCATACAAACGACGCTCCGCTTGGGGCCGACGCCTTTGGCCTTGGCTTCGGCAAATGCCCGCGCGATCTCGATGACCCCGGAAGTGCCGGATGCATTGTCGTCAGCGCCGTAATAAATCACCGTGCTGTCAGGCGAACCCAGGTGGTCATAGTGGGCGGTTACCATCACAAATTCATTTTTCAAAACGGGGTCGGAGCCTTCGATAAAACCGATCACGTTGCTGCCGCTGAGTTCTTTACTTTCCTTGTCGAGGCGCACTTCGATTTTCGCTTTTACTTTTACCGCCTTACTTTTTTTGCCAGCCCGCAGTTCGGCGATGGCGGCATCGGCTTTATCGGCCTTGTTGCCAAGGATGATTTTTGCCAGTTCAGCGGAAATAAAAATGTTGTTCAGGAAAGATTCCGCCGTTTTATCCTCGTCGACATTCACGGTTCGCCAGCCGTAGGATGACAACACTTTTTTATTCGACTTGACATTTTCTTCAAATTTCTGGTCGATGATGAAGGCCATCACCGCACCTTTTTGCTTGGCTATCTGCACCTTCTTTTTCCAGTCCATCGACCATCCCGAGCGCCGCGATTCGCCGGTGATCACGAATTTGCCGTCTGCCAGTTCGGGTTCGCCTTCATAAAAAATAACGGCTTTACCTTCTACATCCGCCTTTTCGTAATCGCTGTAAGCCGGATCGTCGATGCCGTAACCCACAAATACCACTTCTTTAAACGTGATGAGCGGTTTATCGGGGTTATAAGTAGGGAAGACATAAAAATCGGTGCGGTTTTTAAACTCCTGATCGTTCACTTTCAGGCCGATATCTTTCCAGGAAGTATTGCGGAGCCGTATATCCTGGAAATACGTGTTACGATCGCCTTTGGCAGGAAGGCCCGCCTGCTTGAATTGTCCGGCAATAAAATCTGCCGCCTTGCGCTGCCCTTCCTCTCCGGTTTCACGCCCCTGCATTTCTTTGGAAGCGAGGGTTTCTACAAGGAACCTGGCGTCTTCCGCGCGAATGCCCTGGGCGTATGGCGTGGCATCGGGTAATTCGTAGTTGTGTTTGGTTCTCAATGCGATCGTATTCGCTATGGAATCCGATAGGGTTTGTGCCTGTACCAATGAGGCTATCAGCATACCGCACAATAAAAATCGTACTTTCATAATATAGTTCAGATTCAAGTTTAAAGTAAAATGAAGGCTTGGAAAAGAGGGTGTTTCGGTTTTTGTGTACAGTTTTTGGCAAAAGGTTAACAATCAGGCCTTCTAAAAACCAAACACGATAAACCAAACACGCACTTTAACTACAAGGGATCTTGTCGGCCCGGCGCCCATGGCGGCCACCTTCGAATTCGGTGGTCAGGAAAATACGCACCATCGCCTGCGCCAGGATTTCGGGCACAAAACGTGCAGGTAACGCGATCACATTGGCATTGTTGTGCTGGCGCGCCAGCAAGGCAATTTCTTCGGTCCAGCACAAGGCACAGCGAATGGCCTGGTGCTTGTTGGCAGTGATGGCTACGCCGTTGCCGCTGCCGCAAAGCAGCACGCCGCAGTCGGCCTGTTGCGCGGTAACGGCCTCCGCTACGGCATGCGCGAAATCGGGATAATCGACCGAATCGGCAGAGTTGGTGCCAAAATCGAGCACCATATGACCTTGGGCCTGCAGCATTGCTACGATGCCGTCTTTGTACGGAAACCCGGCGTGGTCGCAGCCAATCGCAATTTTCATGGGTAGTTTTTGTTGAGAATGTTGAGATGTGGTAGGGTGATGAGAAATCGGGCGCGGCCCAAAATCAGTTAAATCGGACCCAAAGATACGGGTTTGCTGATTTTAGCCGGTGCCGATTGACCATTGAACGTACTTTTGAATTTCTTTTCTACAGACTGTTTAATTTTTTGAATAAATGAACCGGATTTTTCTCCTTTT
>JAKQJD010000589.1 GCA_029561355.1 Bacteroidota bacterium
GTTGATATCCATCACTTCCCACACGAAGGAATTGACTGCCACCACAATGACGCAGAGGAAAAAGCCGAGGTACATATTCGGCGACAGCACGTGGATAAACATGAATAACGCGATCAGAAATGCGAAATCCAGCATGTCGAATACCAGCAATTCCCGCACGTAAACACCTATTTCAAAACGATCGTAGCCTTGTAGCGACTGGGCCGCTACTGCGGCGATGATCGCGATGACCACGAGTAAAAAGACGGTTGTCAGCACGGTGAAATACTTCGCCACGTAGCCCGTCCAGTTGCGCGTGGGCAGAGCGTCGTAAATTTCATTCACTTTGGCCGTACGTTCTTTCCACACCAGCGCGCCGGTGAAATAGGTGAGAATGGCCATCAAATACAGGTAAAACGAGCCCCGGATCATATCCACCATAGTGTACGTGACCGGCAGGTTGCTGGTGCCGTAGCCTTCCGTGGCGTATTTGAAGTTGGGGATACAATTCAGCAGCCCCAGAACGGCCAGTATTATGAATGCGACACTTTTGACGATACCTTTAAAATCGGTGCTGAACTGGCTGCGCAACTGGCTCAAGCGGGTACCGAAACCCTTGCCTGGTGTTACGCGCGGCAAGGCGCCGAGTTGTTTGAGGCCATAGACTTCGTCTTCCTTTTCCACCACTTTGGCCGATTTTTTACTACCCTGTTTCCGCTCCGAAAAATCGAAACGAAAATAACCCGCCACCAGTGTAGCCAGGCCTACGCCCATCCAGATGAGGCGGTTGATCAGAATAGTGGGCTCCAGCAAACTTACCGATTGGTGGTTTTTATCGTCTACCGTCCAGTATTTGGTCACTAATCCGAAAGGCCGGATGCCGAACGGATCGAGCAGGCCCGCAATCTGTTCATTTTGAATATCCTGCATAAAGGTGCCGGCAACGATATAACCTACCAGCAACGTCACGCCGGCAATGTACGCATAGGTAGAACTGCGCGTCAGGGCAGCCACCGCGTACAGAATACCGCCCGCAAAAATCATATTGGGTATGACCGTAACGAGGTACGCGTTGATGTGTCCCATCACCTCGAACGGACCGAAACGTTCCGCATCCATCCAGCCGAAAGCGGGCCCCAAAGCGGCGCCCAGCCATACGCCCAGCGAAACGCCGAACATGGGGATCAGCGCCACCACCAGCGCGCCGCTGAAATGTCCGAAATAGTAGGCCGCCTTGCCGACGGGCGAGGAAAAAATGATCTGGTCGGTATGGTTCTCGAAATCGCGGATGGCTGCGCCGTTGAGGAAGGCCACCACCAGCAAAAGGGAAATAATGGAAAACACCGAGTACCAGTTCTGGGCTACAAAAGGCGCGTTTTTCCAAACGTTTCCGTACGAACCGCCGATCGAAACATCGTCCGAAACGGAAGCGGAAAAGGAAATGAGTGCAAATACGAACATGAAGATCCATGGCATGGGCGAACGCAGCCAGGACTTGATTTCAAATTGGAAGAAGGTAGTAAACATGGTTGTGATGGTTGCCGTAAATCTCTCAACGCGTTGAGTAATGTTATTCAATATGCTGAATAATGGAATTCATTCTTCATAAATCTTCCTTGTTTTGATGCTTAGAGCGTGTTCGGGAATTTAGATTTGGGCTACATGCGGAAAATTTTGTTTCGCTTGTCGTTAAAATTTTCACCGTAGGTATCCGGCTACGGCTGCAAATTTTGCCTAAACCGGAACATAATTTTCTCGCCTTCGCCTCAAACTAAATTCCCGAACACGCTCTTACATTCGATTAAAAAAATTATGACTTTAGTGGAAATCAATTCATCCGACGTATCACTACGGCTGACTTTTGCAGTAAAAAAGATCCTATGAAATATCTTCTTTACTCGCTTCTGCTACTTTCTCTTGCCGGCTGTAATACGCCCGACCCCGAAATTGTTGAACCTCCGGCAATCTGTACTTCCGATTCAACAACGCTTCAATTTTCCGTGTACGATTACTACTCCGGGCAACCTGTCGGCGGAACACAACTGAAAGTACTGAACGGATATTCTTGTGACTGGTGTCCAATCCCCGATACTATTTTAACTCAAACCGCAAATCCGCAGGGAGGCCTGTGGGCCGCCTTTAAGCATTCAAAAGGAGTCGACTACAACGCCAGCATTGTTCTGCCCGACCCATATCTGTCTATAGGACCTTTCCCGGTCAGGAGCGGATGCGTCGCCTCCTCAAAACTTTTCCTGAAACCCAAAATAAAACTGGGTATCTGGATCAAAAACCCGACTAACAGCGACATCTACGTAAGCATGCTATCGATTGTACAAAGACCGGATCTGCACTCAGCGGAAGTGGATGCATACGATCCTGCTCAAGATGCTTATACATCTTCTCAGACCCCGGGCTGGACCTTTCCAGCGAAAAGCGACTGGAAAGTTTTCTGGTTCGATGCCTTGCCGGAGGAGCAACTAGAAGTCTGGCTCGATTACGGCTACACGCCTTTCCCGCAACTCGAAGTGTTCCACACCAATGCCGATTCCGTATTCAATTGTCAGATTCAACTCAAAGAAGTGTTTTAGCCAGTTGAACAATTCACAACTTCCAGGGATTCGGTCTTTTTTTACAAAATCCGGATCAGGTAGTCGTTAAGCCGCCAGTATCTTCGCAAAAAACACATCCTCCAGCCCCGCTTCCGTGGCCCGGAACCCGTCGCCCGGCATTTCTTCGCTCCAGATGTGAATAATGGGTTTGCCCGCCACCAGTTTGCTGCTGATCACCTTGTATTTCTGCTGATACTCGTCCATTTCCGTTTTGGCGATGGATTTTTCCCAGATGCGGCCTTGCATTTCCAGTAAAGCGGCATCGGGCGCGCCGGCAAACAGCACCCGTCCGCCATTGATGATGGCCATGTTGGAGCATAGTTCCTTCACGTCCTCCACGATGTGTGTAGACAGGATAACGATCACGTTTTCGCCGATTTCGGAAAGCAGGTTGTAAAAACGGTTGCGCTCGCCCGGGTCGAGGCCCGCCGTGGGCTCGTCGACAATGATGAGTTTCGGGTCGCCGATGAGCGCCTGCGCGATGCCGAGCCTGCGCTTCATGCCGCCCGAAAGCCTGTTCGCCCTGCGGTCGCGGGCGTCGAAAAGCCCGACCGATTCGAGCATCTGGTCAACCGTCTCACGCCGCTTACGGGCGTTCTTTATCCCCGCCAGCGCGGCGGAATAATCGAGGAACTCCCACGTCTTGAGCCTTGTGAACATGCGGAATTCCTGGGGAAGATACCCGATCATCTCGCGGATCTTCGCCCGGTCGCGCTTGAGATCGCGCCCGTCGAACAGCACCGTCCCCGTGCTC
>JAKQJD010000595.1 GCA_029561355.1 Bacteroidota bacterium
GTTACATACGAATCGAGGGTGGGTGACACCACGACCCCCTGCAAGGTATATCCGGCCAGAAAACTGATCGAAAACGGCGCAATGACAAAGTATCCGAATAAAACGCCCAGCAAAAAAAGAAACGAACAGATAAACACAATACCGCGCACGACTTTGCGCTCCGTATCCAGCAGGCCGGGTTGAATGAACTTCCAGAATTCCCAGAAAATAATAGGGAAGGCGCCGATGACGCCCAGCCAGAACGATACGTAAAGGTGCTGCATGATCACTTCGCCCAGTTCGCGTGTAATCAGGTCGAATTTCGGTGGCGTGAAACACATTTGCTCGCCCACGCCCATCATATGACCGGCATTGCATAGGAATCCGTACGTGGGAAAATCGGGATGTCGCGGCCCAAAGATCATTTTATCAAAAATGATATCCTTGTTGAGAAAACACACGGTACCAACGGCGAAAATGGCCAGCACAGAGCGAAGGATGTGTTTGCGCAATTCGGTGATGTGCTCGAAAAAGGACATTTCGCCCCGTTCCTTTTTCAATCTTTCGTATTCGTGTTCTTGATCGGTTGGCATATAGCGCTCAAATATTGCTTGCTCGTTGTTTTTAGACCGGGCAAATGTAAATGGTTAAAGCGGGGGTGTTCAGAATTCAGGAAATTTAATATCTATTTTGCGGAGTTGTTTGCAGTTATTTACAACAACTCTTCTCACAGAACGTTTTTTATCGAAATTTGCCCCTTCTGTTTTTAAAATCCGATACCCACCCATGCACAAATTCACACTACTCGTTTGTTTGCTCTCCACCTTCCAGTTAACCGCACAAGGCAACGGCGGAAATCGTTATTTCGAAGCCGGTTTTCTTTTCGGCGTGACCAATTACTCCGGCGATATGGTAGAGAAACGTATTGAACTTTCCGAAACCCATGTCGGATACGGCGCATACGGCCGCTACCATTTGGGTCCTGTATTTTCTGTAAAAGCGCACGTTTATTCCGGATCTATTTCAGGCGACGATGCCAATTCTTCCAGTCACCCTCAACGAAGCCTGCGCTTTTCAACGAATATTGTTGAATTAGGTTTGGTGGGAGAAATCAATTTTGGCCGCCGCAAACGGTTTTCCAGCACAGGCATTCATAATTTTTCCGTTACGCCCTACATTTTTGCCGGCATCGGCGCCACGTTCGCCAGTGCGGAAGCGGAATACTACGGACCTGCCGATCAACTCAATGAAAACCTGAAAGTGCCGCTTCCGGAAGAAGGGCTTTCAGACAAGTTTATCCTTATGCCGGTAGGTGCCGGCATCCGGGCCGATATTTCGGAAGCATTTGCTTTGGGCGTTGAAGGCGGCGTCCGGCCGGTATTTTCCGACGATCTCGACGGTGTCCGGTACAACGGCAACCCCGAAAGTGGCGACTGGTATTATTTTGCCGGCGTGACGGCTTCATTCATTATTACGAATAAAAAGAAGCATTAGTTTTTATGCACGCGACTGCATCTATTTCGTAATTCGCTCGCCCACCTTCAAAAGAGCGTCGCGAACCGACACTTTTTAGAAAGTTCACGCAGGCATGAAACGGCAAACCAAAACTTTCCCTACTTTTGACCAAATTTTTCAAACACATACTCTGACGATGAAGCACCTCTCTGCTCTTTTGCTTTTTGTTGTAGCCTTAACCTGCCAGGTATCCGCACAGCATGCCAGTTCCGCCGCTCCAAGTCCGGCCGATGAAGCGGCAGCACGCGAAGCAACGGACCGCCTTACGACAAAATACCACCTCGACGCGGACCAGGTGAAACAGATGTATACCATTCAACTCCGCAAACTCCGCAATGCTGCGGAAATAGCGCCGCTCCAGTCTGCCAATCCTGCCCTGTACCGTGCTAAAGTGCAGAGCCTCCGGAAAGGCACCCTGGCAAGCATCCGACGTATCATGCATACCAAAGAACAGGTGGATCTGTATCAGAAAACGCAGACCGGTGTGCGCGTACAGCAATCGGACAAACGCAAGCAACTTATGCTGCAACAGGCCTCCAAGGAGGAAATTGAAACGGCGCTGCTGGATATCTACAGCGAATAACAACCAATAGACGTACATCGGCATGCTGACTTTCGCTGTCCGCCTGATTCTGGAAGACAACGGTAAAATGCTTTTCCTGCGACAAACCAAGCGGAACGGCGGCCGCTTTTCGCTGGTGGGCGGAAATGTTGAAGACCACGAGTTTGCCCGCGAAGCACTGGCTCGCGAAGCCCGGGAAGAAGCGGGCATTCATGTGGAGCCCACAGAACTGACGCTCATACACGTCCTGCACCGGCATAAACTCAAAAAAGACGAGAACCTCCTGGTTCTTTATTTTAAAGCCGCCCGTTTTCACGGGGAGCCGGAATCCCTCGAACCCAAAAAATTCAAGGACGTGGGCTGGTTTCCGCTCAACAATCTTCCGGAAGAGGTTTCCAAACCGACTTTGCACGTTTTGCGCTG
>JAKQJD010000615.1 GCA_029561355.1 Bacteroidota bacterium
TGTGGGTATCCACTCCGCTACCGATACCGAATACGGCTGGACCTGGTTCGGCGGGCTCGTCGGCGCGTACTTCAATGGCCACCCAAAACAGCAAAATGCTACCCTGCACGTCGAAGACCACAACCACGCTGCAACAAAACACCTGAAAGGCAACGACTGGACGCGTTTTGACGAGTGGTACAACTTCAAAGACCTCAACCCGAAAACCCGGGTGCTGCTTACCATCGACGAGGCAAGTTATGAAGGCGGCACCAACGGCAAAACGCACCCGATGAGCTGGTACCAGGAATACGACGGCGGCAGGGCGTTTTACACGGCACTCGGCCATACCAATGAAAGTTATGCCGAGCCGGATTTTATGCAGCACGTGCTGGGCGGCATAAAATACGCCATCGGAAAACAAAAACGGCTCAATTACAGCGCCGCCCGTACGCCGGAACAGCCCGATCCTACCCGTTTTGTAAAAACCGTGCTGGCCAATGAATTGACCGAACCGATGGAACTCGATATGTTTCCCGATGGAAAGATCATTTTTATCGAGCGCCGCGGAAATATCAAACTCTTCGATCCGGCCACGGGCCTGGTTACCATCGCGCACCGGTTGCCGGTATATTCCGAACAGGAAGACGGACTCATGGGTCTGGCGATCGATCCGAATTATGAAAAAAACAACTGGATTTACCTTTACTACTCTTCCGTAGGCGACCAGTCGTTCAATACCCTGTCGCGGTTTGTCTTTCGCGGCGATTCGCTCGAACGCGCTTCCGAGCAGGTTATCCTGCGTGTGGCCGTGCAGCGGCAGGAATGTTGTCACACCGGCGGTTGCATCGAATTCGACAGCGACGGCAATATGTTCCTGAGTACCGGCGACAATACTAATCCCTTTGCCTCGGAAGGTTATTCACCCTCCGACGAACAGCCGGGCCGCAGTGCCTGGGATGCCCAGAAATCGTCGGGCAACACCAACGACCTGCGCGGTAAAATATTGAGAATCAAACCGCTGGACGATGGCTCTTACATTTGTCCTGCCGGCAACCTGTTTACACAAAACGCACTTACGCTCCGTTGGGGTACACCCGAAAGCCAGCAAATGACCTCCAATGGTCAGCAGATGGGCCGCCCTGAAATTTATGTGATGGGCTGCCGCAATCCGTACCGCCTTTCCATCGATAGCCGCCGGAAATTGCTGTTTTGGGGTGAAGTAGGCCCCGATGCAGGCGAACCCGACAGCACCCGCGGTCCCGCAGGCCATGATGAGGTGAACCGCGCCCGCGCAGCCGGATTTTTCGGGTGGCCATATTTTGTTGGAAATAACAAACCGTACCGCAAGTACGATTTTGCAGGTAAAACACCCGGCAACCCGTTCGACCCACTGCACCCGATCAACAACAGCCCGAACAATACGGGCAGCCGCGAATTGCCGCCGGCACAACCCGCCTTTATCTGGTATCCGTACGGCAATTCCCCGGAATTTCCGCTCGTCGGCAATGGTGGCCGGAATGCCATGGCCGGCCCCACGTACTACTGCGACCAGTACCCTGCCGACACGCGTTTCCCGGATTATTACAATGGTAAACTCATCACTTACGACTGGATGCGAAACTGGATGATGGCGGTGACCATCGACTCGCTCGGAAATTTCAGCCGCATGGAGCCGTTTGCCGATTCGCTGCGCTTTTCGCGCCCAATGGATATGATCGTAGATAAAAAAGGCGTGATCTGGCTGCTCGAGTACGGCACGCAATGGTTTTCTTCCAATGTGGATGCCCGCCTGAGCCGCATCGAATACGTGCGGGGTAACCGCCCGCCGATACCGTCGTTACAAGTCGATAAAAAAGCGGGCGGTACGCCGCTGGAAGTAGTTTTCACGGCTTCGGGCACAAAAGACTACGACAAGGATCGACTGAAGTTCGAACTGGATTTTGGCGACGGCACCGCCTGGAAAACCGATTTTATGCGTATTCCTGCCGCACATGCGGGGTTTTCCGGAAGCACCAAACCGGTAAAAAAGAATCCGCTGGACAGTATCGTGCACGTGTATCAAACGCCCGGAAATTATGATGCGGTGTTGAAAGTGACCGACGGTTCCGGTGCATTCCAAACCGTCAAAATAACCATCAACGCCGGTAACGAACCGCCCGTGGTGTACTGGAATTTCGGCGGCAAAAACCGCAGTTTTTACCAGCCGGGCCAAATGCTTAATTACCAGTTGGTGGTGGAGGATACGGAAGACGGCTCCCTGCAAAGCGGCCGTATCGCACCCGATGCCATTGCTACTACCATCGACTATCTGGAAACGGGATTCGATATTACCAGTATCGCGCAGGGCCACAAAGCGGCCATGCAGCAAGCGGAATACGCCAAGGGCAAGGGCCTGATCGATCGTTCTGATTGTAAAACCTGCCATGCACTCGATCATAAAATTAACGGGCCTTCTTTTCAGGACATTGCCGAACGGTATCGCGGCAACGAATTTGCGGTGCGCAACCTGTCGACCAAAGTTATCAAGGGCGGCGCGGGCAACTGGGGCGAAACCGTCATGAGCGCCCACCCGCAACTTTCGCCGGAAGACGTGGGTGAAATGGTGCGCTGGATTCTCTCGCTTGGCGGCGCGGCCAAACCAAAACAATCGCTTCCTGCGAAGGGAACCTATGCCCTGGTAGCGCCCGCTTCCGGTGAGCCGGGCAAAAAAGCCATTCCGGGAACGTTTATTTTCAAGGCCGCCTACCGCGACCGTGGGAGCCGAACCCAGGGTGCCCTGGAAGGTGGCGAAGTGCTGGCACTGCGTCCGGCTTTCCAGCAGGCCGAACAGGCCGACAGTTTGTCTAAAGGCATCACCAACTACCGGCCTTTCGGTGGCGACACGGTGCTACTGAAAGACCTGAAAAATAAAAGTTTTGTCATGTACAAACACACCGATATGACCGGCATTCATGCCATTGCAGTGGGTGTGGGTCTCGGCGACGGGCGCAATAAATTTGCCGGCGGCAGAATTGAAATTCATCTGGATAAGCCCAACGGTGTACTGCTGGGCAAAGCGGATATTCCTTCCAAAAACACGACGCGTATGGAGTTTTCGGAAATAAACGTACCAATCACACATATTTCCGACGGTAAATTCCACGACGTGTACCTGGTTTTCAGAAACGACCAGGTGGCTTCGGATCCGATTACGGCACTCGACTGGGTAAGGTTCGATCTGATGGTGAATTGATTATCCACAACGGTGCAACGTATCCACCGGGTCGCTTCAAGCGACCCGGTGGATAATCGGAGCGAAAAAATTCGCTCAATCCGCGTCCCAAAACATCATCCCCAAAATTATTTCCACGAAAAAATCCCGGGCACTTGCAATCCCGGGATTTTTTATTGAATCTTTGTATCATCGTACTGATACATTATTACACTTGAAATGAAAATACTGCTGCTCGATAATTTTGATTCGTTCACGTACAACCTGGTTGATTTTTTTCGTCAACTGGGATGTACGGTAAAAGTATACCGCAACACGGCCGATCCGGAAGCATTGGCTCAGGTTGATTTTGATCTGCTGGTGTTGTCGCCCGGGCCTTCGGTACCGCGCAATGCGGGCAACATGATGGCGGTGATCGCGAAATTTTACCAGACCAAACCGATTTTGGGCGTATGCCTGGGCCACCAGGCGCTGATCGAGTTTTTCGGCGGTACCCTGGCCAACATCGCGCCGGTACACGGGAAATCAGTGCCGATCGAGCACGATGGCCGCGGCATTTTTACCGGACTGGAGCAGGGTTGCCATATTGCACGCTACCACTCCTGGGCGGGTGTGCAGATTCCGACCGAATTTGAAGTGAGCGCCCGTTCGTCTGACGGCGTGGTAATGGCCATCCGCCACAAGCGCCTCCCGATTGAGGGTATCCAGTTTCATCCGGAGTCGGTATTGAGCATGAAAAACAACGTGGGTATGCGTATGCTGCGCAATGTGGTGGAAGGCCGCATCGCATCGGGCAACCGTATTTACCATGAGTTGTCGCACAAAATGCAAACCAACACCGCGCTCCCCCGCGAAACGCTTGCCCAGTTTCTGCGCGCGGTAGAAGAAGGCCAACTGTCAGACGACCAGAAACAGATTTTACTAGTTTCACTGAGCCATAAGTTGCGGAATTCCAGCGAGTTAAAAACATTTATCGATGCCTTGATGGCATTCAGTACACCTGTGGGCCAAAACCTGCACCCCGACGCTGTCGATATCTGCGGAACGGGCGGCTCTGGGCTTCCGCGTATCAATACCTCCACACTCGCCAGCCTGTTGCTGGCGCACTGTGGACTAAAAATTGCCAAACACGGCAACCGTGCCGCCGCCGGAAGGTTCGGCAGTTTTAATTTGCTGGAAAGATTGGAGGTGCCGATTCGTTTCGACGCGGAACAAGCCGCCAGAACGCTCGAATCCGGCAATCTGGCATTTGTTTTTGCGCCCGACGTGCACCCTGTTTTCCGGCATTTTGCGCCGGTGCGCGCCAAAATCGGCGTGCCTACCGTTTTCAACGTGCTGGGCCCGCTGGTGAATCCGTATTTGCCCGAACGCCAGTTTATCGGCACCGCCTTCGCCGACCTGATGGACGTCATTTTCGAAACAGGTATTAAAATGGGTAAAAAGCACCTGATCGTCGTGCGTGGCCACGACGGGCTCGATGAGATCTCAGTGAGCGCCCCTACCCGTGTACTCGAATACCGGGATGGAAAAACATATGATTATGAAGTCAGGCCCGAGGATTTTGGGATCGAAACGCTGTCTTTCAGTGCAGTACGTGCAGATAATGAGGAATCCTGTGTGGCGATCGCCCGGGAAATACTGGCAGGAAAACTGCATACAGAGCATTACAAACTGGTGGCTGTGAACGCGGCGTTTATTTACAGCAAATTGATAGAGGATATTCCGCTACCGGATGCTTACCGGAAAATGGAGCAACTGATCCTGACCGGCGTGGCCGGCCAGGTGCTGGAAAACTATAAAGCGGCATACGGCGAACCTGTAGCATTGGAGGCGTAATGAATTAACAATGAACATCTTATCCCAAATAGTAGCAGTAAAAAAGCAGGAAATCAGTGCGCTTTACGCACAGTATAACCTCCCCGACCTGCAATCGAAATGCGCGGCGCTTCCATTGGTGCCTTCTCCGCTGTTTTACCAGACGCTGGCCGAAACACGTACAGCTGGCGAGCCTTTTTTTATCAGCGAATTCAAACGAAAAAGCCCTTCGGAAGGCTGGATCAACGAACATGCCGATCTTCCGGAACAAATACGCGCCTACGTTCGTGCCGGCGCCCGCGCCATTTCCGTACTCACGGATTCTGATTTTTTCGGAGGCCGGTATGCCGATCTTCAACTGGCTTTCGATACCCTGGCAGGCCTCGATCAAAAGCCGTTATTGCTGCAAAAAGATTTTATTCTCGATCCGATCCAGATCTACCTGGCGCGGCTGCACGGTGCGGATATGATCCTGCTGATCGCCGCTATTCTGGAGCCGGAACAACTGGATGAACTGAAAAAAACTGCCGAATCGCTCGGTATGGGCGTTCTTGTAGAAGTGCACGATCAGGAGGAATTGGATAAAATAGATCACCTCGATTTTCCGGTGCTCGGTATCAACAACCGCGACCTGAAAACGTTCCGCACGGCCCTGAACCGGGTGAATGTGCTGAAACAACACCAACAGCGATTCATTATTTCTGAATCGGGGATCCGTGACGCTGTCGATTTTCAAATGGTGAAACAGGCCGACGGATTTTTGATCGGTACCGG
>JAKQJD010000618.1 GCA_029561355.1 Bacteroidota bacterium
GTTGTTAAAATAATGATAGGTATAGATGAAGGTCACCCGGTGAGACGCATTGATGGTAAAGGTCGTCTCCCGCGTCGGACCGTTCTGAACTCCGGCAATATTCCCGTTGAAATATATCACCGGATCCGTCACCGACGGCAAATTCTGCTGGGTGACCGGCGGTATCGTTTGGCCGATTTTAACAACTTTTGTGACTTTGCTGCTTAATCCGTACTCCACTTCCACCAGAAAATGCTGATCCGGCTTGAACCAGCCGGAATCTTCGCAGTACAAATCAAAAGTCTGACGCCCATTGAAGCTGCCCAGCGTTTTGACGTGCGATGCGTTCAGCTGGCGGCCCTGATGAAAAACACCCAGCAGCCAGTAGGAGGTATTGCGGGTGTGCCAGATCTGGCCTCCGGCAGGCGATCCCTTTGCGTCCGAAGAGTAAACGGCCATCGATGAAATTTCAGTGGACGTCGGTAAAACAATCTGCAGACCGAATTGACCGTCCATAGTCCCATTGGGACGGCCATTGCCACCCTGCCCGACTTTGTCGGCATTTTTACCCACCCAGGTAAAGGAATCTATTGTTGCCTGGGGATCGACCAGTTTAACAACCTTCGTCACTTTACTCCCCAGGCCGTACTCCACTTCGACCAGGAAACTTTGCCCGGACTTGAACCATCCGGAGTCGTTGCAATACAGATCAAAGGTTTGTCGTCCGTTGAAGGTGCCCAGCGTCTTGACGTGCGAAGCGTTCAACTGGCGGCCCTGCTGGAAAACACCCAGCAACCAGTAGGAATTGTTCCGTGTGTGCCAGATCTGGCCTCCGGCAGGTGCGCCCGCGTCATTGGATGAATACACGGAAATCGAAGTTATTTCAGTCGCAACCGGCAAAGAAACCTGAAGATTAAACGCTCCGTCCATCGTCCCGTCCGGACGTCCGTTGCCTCCCTGCCCAACTTTGTCGGTGGTCTTCCCCGTCCAGGTAAAGGATTCTATCGTGGCTTTGGGATCGGTCAGTTTGACGACCTTCGTGACCTTGCTTCCCGAACCGTACTCCACCTCGACCAGAAAATGCTGATCAGGCTTGAACCAGCCGGAATCCTCACAGTAAAGCTCAAAGGTCTGACGACCATTGAAGGTGCCCAGCGTCTTGACGTGCGACGCATTCAGCTGACGACCCTGATGGAAAACGCCCAACAGCCAGTAGGAGGTATTGCGGGTGTGCCAGATCTGGCCTCCGGCAGGCGATCCCTTCGCATCCGAGGAGTAAACAGCAATCGCCGTAATTTCCGCGGCCGAAGGCAGGGAAACCTGAACTTCAAACTGTCCGTCCGGTGTTCCATTGGGGCTGCCGTTGCCCCCCTGCCCCACTTTGTCCGCCGCCTTGCCCTTCCAGGTGAAAGATTCAATAGCAGCCTGAACCACCGGCGCCGTTCCGGTTTTAACGCCCTTGATTTCCACGAACCCGGCGCCCGATGAACCGCTGTTGTGAGACCAGGTGGCTTTGTCGGAATCCACAACGGTGTAAGTCCCCGCCTTGATCTCAACGTTCGGACGGACAAACCAGTA
>JAKQJD010000627.1 GCA_029561355.1 Bacteroidota bacterium
ACCACATACTCCATCCACAGCAAAACCACCGGCTCCCGATACGGAAACACGGCATAATGCGCATAACTTAAAAAGGCCAATACTGACCACACCAGCGCATACCGGAACGGCACGAACACACTCATCAAAACCGGAAAAGCCAGGTACCAGGGATGTACGACCGGCGAGAACAGATAGTACGTACAAAAAACGGCCAGGGCTTTTTCGAATACCACCAACCGGGAATTTTCCTTTTTTATTCGGAAGGAAAGCCAAAAAATGAGTCCCGTCGACAACAGGGGAAGCAGTATGCCGGTGAACCGAATGGCTTCCTGTCCCGTAACCCGGCACTCCAGCCATTTCGAGAGGTAATACATGCTTGCATTGAATTCAAACTGATGGAAATACAAACCAAAACTGTCGGCCAGGTGGCGCAGGAGGGTCGGATCGATAAACGGTAAAAACAGCACGATACAAACAACCGCAGCCAGTGCGGAAAATGCTGTTCCTGCACGCAGGCCCGTTTTCCGAACGATCAAAGGCAGCAGAATCAAGGGAATCACTTTTGTGGAAACAGCCAGTGCAAAGCATATAGCCGACCATGACATGCGCCGGAGCAGCAGGAAGTAAAGCGCACCGGAAAGAAAAAAAATCATCACGGCTTCCATGTGAAGATTTCCCGACAATTCAATGATTACCAACGGATTGAACGCATAAATAAAGATGCGCTCACGGTCGATGTGAAGCAGTTTCAGGATGCGCGCCAGAAAGAAAAACGTGCCGAATTCGGCGGCCAGTATGAACAGCCGCAGGTTTACAACGGCCAGCGCCTGCATGCCAAAGGAGCATTTTACGGAAAGGAAAAACAACCCTTGCAGCACCGGCGGATACAGGGAATAGTATCCCGGAGAATTGAGGTGCGGAAACAATTCTTCAAATGTTGGCCGGCCGGCCAGGCGGCTGCGCATCAATTCTTCCGGCAAATACGCGTACGGATTCATGCCCGCCTCCATCAAACGGCCGTCCCAGATGAACCGGTACACGTCGTCGGATAATGCGGTGGGAGCAAACAAAAAAACCAGCCGCAGCGCGAAAGCCAGGCCCAGAAAATAGTGGAAATTTTCAGGTGGAATGCTGCGCGGCCGAATCAGGAAAGCATACAAACCTGTTACTACTGTTACCGCCGCCAGCAGTGCCGCCGTATCCGTCCTTTGTACAAAATACGCGATGAAAAAATACGCTGACAATAGCAAAAGGCTGACCGGCAATCTGCTGTTATGTGCCATAGCCAATCCTTAAAAAAACCAGTTCAATACGCATACCTGAAAATCGTCGTGATGATCTTGTACCCTGCCAGGAGGGTACCTTTCACCGTGCCGCTCACTTTCGACTGCCCGATTCTAACCCGGTATCGCACCGGAACCTCGGTGGTTTTCAGGTGCATTTTGGCTGCTTTAACCTGCATTTCAACAGTCCACCCATAGGTCTTATCGATCATATTCAACGCCAGCAGTTTCTCGTATTTAATGGCGCGAAACGGCCCCAGGTCGGTAAAATCTACCTGGTAAATAAGTTTTAAAAGTTTGATAGCCAGCCAGTTACCCCAAATTTGTTGGGGCATCATGGATCCTCGTTCCCTGTTGCCCAGCGCCCTGGAGCCAATTACCATATCGTAATCGTCCGCAAGAACCGGGTGCAACAATTCAGGCATTTCTTCCGGAAAATCGGAATAATCGGCATCCAGAAACACCACTATGTCCGGTTGGATGGGCAGGGTCGCGAGGTAATGGATGCCTTTCAGACAGGCTCTGCCGTAACCCCGCCGGGGCTCATCCAGCACCGTGGCGCCGGCCATGCGGGCGCAACGAGCCGTTTCGTCGGTAGAATTGTTGTTCACCACAATCACTTCCTCCACCAGACCGGCTGGAATGGCTTGCAACACTTGAACAACCGACTGCTCTTCATTATAGGCGGGTATGATCACCACCACTTTTTTGTTCTTCACCATGCCGGCCTTTTACTTTACCGTTGCCTTAACGGAAAGGGTTTCCAAAATTTTTTCTTCAAAACCCTGCAAGGCCTTGTAGGCGTACCGCACTTTTTTGCCGGTTTTGAACTGGTAAGATACTTCCAGAAAGTTTTTATACGGCTGTTGGGGTTGTATGGTCAATGCGTCATTTTTTTTGCGCACCACCCGGATGGGGATGTTTTCATAATACGCAAAGTATTCGGGGTGCGTGATCACGCCCAGCGTGGCGCAATCGAAGGGTATAAAACCCCGTACTCCGAACAGGCGTTCGTTCAGTTGCATCCAGGGCTGTACGGTTTCGTAGAGCCAGCGGTCCGCCTCTTCCTTCAGATCGAGGCTGGCCAGATCGATGTTGCCGATGTGGGTATAGGAACTGGGTTGATAGCCTGCAAAGATCAGGGGCACCGACGATTTCAGCAATACGTTCATCGACTGGTTATCCAGTTCGTAGTTGTAGTCGAATACGTTCAATTTCCCGTTGCCGGGGTTAAACGGCAGTCCGGGAGTGCGCGCCGCACAAATAGCGATGCTCGTGATTTGCGGAATGATGTCCGGGTGGTTTTTGATGACGGTCGCCACGTTGGTCATTGGGCCCAGCGCCAGGATGGTCAGTTTTTCTTTTTTCAGGGCTGCGTACAAGGCGCGGGTACCGTCGTTTTCCGTGCCCAGGTCGTCGGCATTCGGCGAACCCTTGTACACAGGAATGGCTTCCCCGTGGTGGTGCCAGTTCAGGATTTTATGGATCATGTCGAAACCGTAATCCACGTACGTGATGTTGCTGATGCCTACAATTTGAATATTGGGTTGTTTCAACGCCATGATGAGCGCGATGCCGTCGTCCACTTCCCTGGCTTCTTTATCGGGCATCCCGATCATGATATCGGTGTCGAACCACACCCTGGTTTGGGCGGCCGCGGAGGTGGCAAAAAAAGCAAGTACTACAAGTGTCAGAAATTTATACTTCATGGTTCATGATCAGTTGGTGGGCAAGCGCCAGCAGTTCGCGCCGGGTTGCGAGGTCCGAAGTTAAGGGAAGTTGCGCCAGTCCGATCAAACGCCGCATGATTTCCACGCCGGTGAAGCCTGAAAGCAGGCGCTGGTTGAGGTCGGAGTACGCAGCGTATGCCGTTTGAAACACAGCGGGAAGGCCGGAATCCTGCTCCGAGAGATACAAATGTGCCAGCAGCACGCCCGCGTCGAATTCCCGATGACCGTAAAAACAGAATTCGGGGTCGATGACCTTCACGCCACCGGAAGTGTTCAGCCAACTGCCGGGGTAATAATCGCCGTGCAACAGGTATTTCCCGTCGCTCAGATAGGTAGTTCCCAATTCCTGTATGCGCTTTTTTAAATCGTTGTCCCGTCTGTACGGCATCGAAAGTTCCTGGAGGCCCGGAAGCACCTGATCCAGATCGAAACCATTGTCTTCCAGGTATGGGAAATAAAAAATATGCTCGTGGTTGAGTGTTCGCATGGCCCGGTTGGCCAGCACCTCGTCCGTCGGTTCCGGCTGAACGAACGACTCGTGCAGGGCCTGCATATAAGTGGTCAGGGCGGTCAGTTGTTCCGGGTGCAGCACCGCACCTTGCTGGTACAAAAAGGTGAAGTCACGTGCTTCACCCAAATCTTCCAGCACCAGGATGTAGTTATCAGGATCGAGCCCCAGCAGTGCGGGCATTGTTTCCCGGATCGCCGCATTGGAAGCCGTTTTGCGGTAAAAAGCACCTTCCACGAGTACACGTTCGGCGGGAGCGGGCACCTGCGGGTATTTTTCAACGTAAGGCCTCGATTGTTTTACGATAAAAGTGCGGGCGCCGGTATCGATGCGCAGCACGTAGTTCATGTTGCCTTCTCCGGGTTTCGCGGCGGTTTGGATCGTTTCGTCGGGACCGAGCCAGCCTTTTTCTTGCAGGTATTCCGTCAGTTGTTGAGGTTCAGCGGCATTCAGGTGGAACATAGATGGGTATTTAATTTTTTGTATTTCATGCGAATCTTGGGTTAACAGGACTGCGAAGCAGTCAAAACTATGTGCTCTGCTTGCCGAGCGCGACATTTTTGACCACATAGGCACATAGAACACATAGTATAGCGTACTCTAGTCTATGTGTTCTATGTGCCTATGTGGTCAAAAATAACACTACAAGTTTTTTTCGTTTAGACACATAGTTTTGACTGCTTCGCGTCCTGTTAACCCAGGATTCGCATATTTCGTGTTTAGTATTTGCTTGACTGCTAACGCTTACGAAACCCAAAGAACTAAACACGTTCTGGTAAAATGCTGCCCGTTCCCGGTTTGTGCCGGGAACGGGCAGGACATATAAAACTGCTATCAGAACAGCAAACGTAAGGAAAACTGGAATTGCCGGGGTGCGCCGGCGTTTCTTTGTACAAACAGGCCGCTGGCGCTCGAACCGCCCTGGATCTGATTGCTCTGTGTGGCGTTGTTGCTGTATCCGCTCAGGTTCTCCGCATTGAACACGTTGAAAACATCAGCCCGGAGTTCCAGTTGCGTGGCTTCATGCAGGCGGAAGCGCTGCTGTACGCCCAGGTCGAAATTCGTGCTCCACGGCAGGCGGTCGCTGTTGCGGCTTTCGCCCGGGAACCGGTCGCTGTTGCCCACGTACGCATCGCCGAAACCGGAGCCGTCGCCATTCAGGTCGGTCGTACCAAAGCCCATCGGAATACGGTTGATCGGTTGGCCGCTTTGCAGCAGGCTGGCCAGGGTGATCGTGGTGCGTTTCCAGGGGTAGTAATTAAAAATACCGTTCAGGTTATGCGTCCGGTCGTTGATGGAAGGTCCCCATTCCGCAGCGTAATTGTTGGCGTCCATGGCCCGGAAATTGATGTCTTCCGTATCGTTTTTCAGCGACGACAAGGTGTAGTTTACCCGGAACGAGTAGCGGTCGTCCCTGCCCCGCACCTTCTGGTAGTTCAGGCTCAGGGCGTAATATTCCGCCTTGCCTTCCGACTCCGACACGATGACGTTTCTGGCTACACCGGTCACCGTTTCCCCGTTGATGACGGCGGAACCGTTCACGATCGGTATCGGGCGGGAAGCGTCGGCTTGTGCCTGCGTTCTTACCACCACGTTGTCGGGGTCGGTGGTACGGTATTCAGCGGCAGCATTCAGGTTGCGCAGGCGGAACAGATTCTGGTTGCGGTTGTACACGACATCCACAAAAAACAACCTGGTTTCATCTACTTGTTGCTGATAACCGATGGAAAACTGGTGAGACAGGGGATTTTTATATCCGTTGGGATTCAAAATCCTGCGTTCGTTGGAAAAGGCGCCTTCGCGCTGCTCCTGCAAGGCACTCGCCGGCGGTCCCTGCAAATACGCCACATTCGAAACGCTCGCCCCGATATTTCCATCGAAGGTAATCGCGTCGAGGTTGGTGTTGGCAGGCAGGATACCGAGGTTGATGAGTTGCTGCAATTGTTTGCGGTAGTCGGCGGAAGTAGTGTTCTGCTGCAAGGCGTCGCTGTACAGGCCGTAATTGATTTTGTCGTAGGCAATACCATAACCGGCGCGGAGACTGCTTCTTGGCGTGAGCGCGTAGTTGGCGTTCAGGCGGGGCGCGAGGTTGTTGTAATCGCCTTTGTCGCTGCCGCCTTTCGACAGGTTGTCGTAGTCGTACCGAAGCCCGATGGTCAGGTTCAGTTTTTCAGTTGCCGACCACAGGTCTTCCACATACACGGAATAGATGTCCTGATGCGTTCCGAAAGCGGCCGGGCGCAGTTCCACATTGTAATTGAGCACCTGCACATCCGAAGGCAGGTCGCGTACGCCCAGTGCGGAGCCGCGGTTGCGCAGGCCGGCCAATTGCTCGGGTGTCAGTTGCACCGTGTAATTGCCGTTGGGATTGCCGCCGCCCAGCAGTTCGTGCTCGCCCCGGATGTAATTGACCCCTGCTTTCAGCACATGGTTTTCCAGGTAGTATTTGAATTTCTGCTGCACCTGTACGGTGTTTTCCAGGGCATTAAAAATGTAACCTGGGTGGCCCAGAATAGCAATGGTTTGTCCATCGGGGTTTCGTACCGTCACCTGCGGGTCGTCGAGGTTTTCCGGGCGGGCATAATCCCAGCGGAAGCGCGCGTATTGCAGGTTGGTTTCACCGCTTATTTTCCCGAAATTGTAGGCGTTGTTCAGGGCTACCAGAGCGCTGTTGCGTTGCTGGGTATTACCGGCCGATGGGAAGGTAACGCCGCCGTCGAGACCGCCGCCCTGCCGCTCGATGCCGACGATACCGACATTGGCACGCAGGGAAGTGCGTACGTTGCTGTTCCAGAGGTGATCGATTTTCGTAGACAGGTAATTGAATTCATTCCTGCCGCGTACCGTTTCCACCACGTTCAGGTCGGGCACGTTCAGGAGGTTGTCCTTGATGTCGGTTGTGTGTTCGAGGTTGAGGTAGTAAAAGGTTTTGTCCTGTTTCAATGCGCCGCCGATGCCCACGCCGCCCTGAAAGCGGGCAAAACCGTCTTTTACCTGGTTGCCAGAGAGGTCGCGCAGCACGAACGATGACGGCGCATCGATGGCCGGGCCGGGCCGGCTGATAAAGAACACCTCGCCGTGGGTGGTATTAGAACCGGAACGCGGGGTAACATCGACGACACCACTTCCGGTGAGCCCGTATTCTGCCGAAAAATTACTGGTCAGTACGGTCAGGTCTTTCACAAATCCGGAAGGAATATTGAATTTTTGTCCACCCAGAAACCGCTCGTTGTTATCCAGTCCGTCGATCAGATACGAGGTATACAGCGAATTGGAACCATTGATGCTCACATTGGGGGCTTCCGGGTAAAACCCCGTGGCCTGCGTCACATTGGGCAAGCGGTACAGCACCCGGGTAATGTCTCTGGCTTCCACGGGAATTTCCTGAATTTCTTCCGCTTTCAGTTCGAAGGAAACCTCGGCATCCCGGCGGTTGATTTTGGCGGTCGAGTTGTATGGCACCACCACCTCGCTCAGGGTTTGGTCGGAGATTTTGTTTTTAGTGAGTACCAAAGTTACGTCGGGGCTTTGGTTGGATTTGATGCTGATATTTTCCACTGATTTGGCGAGAAACGCATCATTGCCCTCGAATACAACTTCATATCCATTGAGCGTGGGCAAATTCCGGAAAGTGGTTTTTCCCTGCTGGTTGGTCGTTTGCTGGACAAGCAGGTTGCGCGAAACGTTTTTGAGCGATACCGAAATATCCGGAACCGGCTTTCTGGTTTCCTGGTCCACCAGCGAAACGGTCATATCCTGTTGCGCCCACAGGGAGGTAGCGACCAGAATCGAAAGTGCAGTGAGAATTGTCCTTGTAAGTTGGTAGATCATTCGCATGTTTTATTTTGATTCGTTTAAGTTCCAGTTGTACTCCAGGTGAGAGATCTTCCCGTTGGCATCCAGTTTTTTATCGGCATATTTGTTCAGAAAACCCCGGATGCTGCCGGCATCGCGTGTGAAATCCTTGCGGAACCATTTGAAGATCTCCGATATCTCCGCTTTTTTGGCCGACACTTTGTTGCGGCTCGGGTCGTTCACAAATTTCCGTATGGCATCCGTGAGTTGTTTGTCCAGTTTTTCAGCCGTGTAGGCTTCATCGCGCAGAACGGGGCAGGAATAGGAAGCGCAGTTGATCGCAGCATGTATGCGGGCATCTTTAAACTTCGAGCGCAGAATTTTGTGTTCGATGTTGTTGAGATCGTAGGTATCGCCACCGATCTTGATGAACTGGATATCCCACACGGAATTGACGAATGCGATGCCTTTTTTGATATCCTTGATACTGGAAACAGGATAATTATCGATGATCAGTTTCACCGTAAAGGCATTGTAGGCATTGATCCAGAAGGCCATTTGCTCATCGCGCGACCAGTTGTCGGCTTTGGGATTGGCGGCGGAAAGGATACCGAGGTATTCATTAAATTTGGTGCTGTCGCGGATAAATCCTTTGTAGTCCACAAAACCATCCTTGTTGACGTGGCTTTTTAATAGTTTGTCCCAGATAGCATGACTGACAGCGGGGGCTTCTTCCGGCGGACCGGCTGCGCGTTGTGTGCGCGCAAACATCGTGTGTGTAAGCAGCATGGATAAGGAAAAAAGCAGTATTCGAATCATTGTAAAAAAGTATTTATTGACAGGTAAAAAACTTTGGATTCTTATTCAATCGTATTTAGAGCGTTACTCCATGAAAAATGAAAATACGACCTGGTACCAGGGTGATATGATCGACTTGGTACTTATATACGAGGGCCGGGTTTTTACAGATTTTGAAGCGTCTGATGGAGGCCGCAATTTTTACACCCGATCATCCTGAATAACATATGAAATTGTTCCTGTTGCACCTGCCGCTTATTGCCCTGTTCGCTTTGCTGGCGGAAAGTCCGGAATTGAAGGCGCAACCGTCAACCGATACCTTAACACCTGTAAAAAAATTCAGTTTTTTTGGCGTGCCGCTCGCCTTTTACAGCCCCGACACAAAATGGGGCGGCGGGGCCGCAGGTATCTTTACTTTTCCCGGCAATCCGTTGCGGTCGAGTATTACCTTCAGTTTTGCTTACACCCAGCGGCGGCAGGTGCTGGCCTGGATTCCTTTTCAGTGGTATCATCGAAATGGCAACTGGCGTGCCTATGGCGAACTGGGCTGGTATCGGTACCTGTATCAGTATTTCGGCATTGGAAATGAATACCCCGACGATTTTCTGGAAACCTATACGGCACGTTTTCCCCGCGTGCGATGGACCGTCGCCCGGCGCTGGCGGGACAGCAGGCACTTTTTCGGACTTCGATATAACCTGGATGATTACCATATTTCTGATGCAACACCGGGCGGCGACCTGGCATCCGGAAACATCCCCGGAGCCCGGGGCGGGTTTTCATCTTCCCCAGGAATTGTCTGGCTGTACGACTCGCGGGACAGTCCGTTCTTCCCGTCCCGAGGCATCCTGACCGAATCGTCCGTTGTCTTTGAAAACAGGTTTTCCGGCAGCAATTTTCGGTATGCCCGCTGGACCGGCGAAGTGTCGGGCTATCGAAAAATCGGACGCAACATATTGGCAATCAATGCACTGGCCGTTTTCACCACTGCCGGTGCGCCATTTTTCCTCATGCCTCAACTGGGTGGCACGCGCCGGCTGCGGGGATATCCGGATGGCAAGTTTCGGGACAAACATATGCTCCTGGTACAGGCGGAAGGGCGCGTGCCGTTGTTCTGGCGTTTGAAAGCCGTCGCGTTCGGCGGAGCGGGTTCGGTCTTCGGAACAGGCGGTGAAACGCTGCGGCTGCATTCCAACCTGGGCGCAGGTATACGTTTCGAATTTGATAAAAAGCAAAAGATAAACGTCCGTCTGGATTATGGTTTCGGGATCGGAACGCCCCATTCGGGCGCCTACCTGACTGTGGGCGAAGCATTTTAAAAAATACCGATGGCAAAAATTTCACTCATCATTCCCGTATTGAACGAGGCAACGAACCTGGCAAAATTGCTGCCTTATCTGATCATGAACGGCAAGGACGACGTAGGGGAAGTACTGGTGGTCGACGGCGGCAGCACCGACGG
>JAKQJD010000633.1 GCA_029561355.1 Bacteroidota bacterium
GATAACTACTTATGAACTGGTCAACAAATCCATATGATTTCAAAGGTCTGGACAAAATTCTTGCCCGCGTACAAGACAAAAAGAACCAGTTGGATTTACTGCGTCCTTTGCCCGAGCCTGTGCTTCGCAACCTGCGGGACAGCCTTTCCCTCGAATGGACTTACCACTCCAATGGCATCGAGGGCAATACCCTTTCGTTGATAGAAACCAAGTTGGTGGTGGAGGATGGTATAACAATTCAGGGCAAATCCTTGCGGGAGCACTTCGAGGCTGTGAATCACCAGGAAGCGGTGGAATGGATCGAGGGCCTTGTATCAACGAATGAACCGTTGCGCAAAGGGGATGTACGCACTTTGCAAAGTATTGTGCTACAAAAAATCGGAAAATCAATAGCAGGCGTTTACCGGACGGGCAGTGTACGCATTTCCGGGGCTAATTTTGTGCCACCGGATGCGCTCCTGATCGAGGAGTATTTGGACGAGTTGATCACCTGGTTCAATGCTCCCGGAGAACTACCACCGCTGGTCAAGGCTGCTATTTTTCACCATCGGTTCGTGTGGATACACCCGTTTTTTGATGGCAATGGCCGCACGGTGCGCCTGCTAATGAATCTCTTCCTGATGCGGCAGGGATACCCGCCAGCCATTATCCTGATGCAAGACCGGCGCAAATACTACGAGGCGCTCAACCATGCCAATAAAGGCACATACGGCAAATTGTTGCTCCTTATACTCCAGGCAGCAGAACGTACACTGGATATTTACCTCGGTAGTGTGACCTCTCATTCCTACGCCGATTACAAACCTATCGTGGACATTGTAAAGGAAGCGGACGTTCCTTACAGTCAGGAATATGTGAGTCTTTTGGCCAGACAGGGGAAGATTGCCGCTCTTAAGGAAGGCCGTGACTGGCTTACTACGAAGGCTGCCGTAGCCGCGTATCGGCTTGGACGCGACCGAAAAAGGTAGATAGTGTTGAGTTATGAGTGATGAGTGATGAGTTATCCGGATGCGCACGTTTTTTATGGATGCCATGAAAAAACGTAAGCATCCTTCCAATCCTTTTTTAATCCTTTAAATCCTGATTCTTAAGGCTTTTTTTCCACAATCGTAATCACCTGTCCGGCTGCGGTCATGCCCAGCGCCTGCTCCTGACCCGACGGCCATTTTACAAAAACACTATCGGCCTGTACCGAAGCGCCCAGCCCGAAATGTGCCGTCAGACTGTTCTGGCCGCAGTAGCCCGATTGGGCGGTTATTTCCCTAACTTGCGTTACAGGCTGCCCATCGATGACGGCTTTCACAAGAATGCGGGCGCCGATGGCCGAGCGGTTTGAAGCAGTGCCGACCAGACGAATTTTCAGCCAGTGATTGCCGTTGCCCTTGTTCATAAAAACGCTGTGGTTGGGCTCAGGTGCAGTGGGCGTTTTTTTGCAGTTGGCCACCACGAGGTCGGGAAAACCGTCGTCGTTGAGGTCGCCCCAGGCAGCCCCGTATGAACACGTTGTGATGTAGGAATCCAGCGCCGAATTGTCGCGTTCGAAAATACCGGCGCCGTTATTTTTATATAAAAAATTGACTGTCAGTCCGTTGCAAAAGCCGTTGGCGACAAACAGGTCCAGATCGCCGTCGTTGTCATAGTCCTCGAAAGCACTGCCGAAAGAGCAGCCGCCATCCGAATTGATGGGACCGGGCGCGGCAGCCGTAAAACTGCCGTTGCCATTGTTCATAAAAAGCCGGTTGTTGTCGGGCACAAAATTGCCGGTATTTCCCACAAAAAGGTCGAGGAACCCGTCGTTGTTTACGTCGCCCCAACTGGCAGTGATGGAACTCTGGCTTTCCATCACTGCCGGGTCGTCGGTTACTTTGGCAAAGGTTCCGTTGCCGTTGTTGCGGAGCAGGGTGTTTTTGTTTTCCTCCTCGTTGGTCACGTACAGGTCGAGGTCGCCGTCGTTGTCGTAATCGGCCCAGTTGGCCGAGCGGCTGGGCGTCTGATCGTCGAGCCAGGAGGCGCTTTCTTTTACAAATGTGTTGTTGCCCGTATTGCGGTATAAAAAATTGCGGAGGTCGGAGCCGCCGCTGTTGGTAATAAAAATGTCTGCCAGTCCATCGTTGTTGTAGTCGCCGAAAGCGGCCGTTTCGGAATGGGTACCTGCACTGCAGGTCACCGCTTCCGGGAGGTGTGCAAACGTGCCTTTCCCTTCATTCCGGTAAAAGAAATTGGGTCGTCCGAACCAGGTTACCATGTAGGCGTCGAGGTCGCCGTCGTTGTCCGAATCAGCGAACGTAGTGCCGTCGGAAGGGCTGTGGTCCAGCACGATCGGGTCGCCTTCCACGGCCTTAAAAACGCCCTTGCCCTGGTTGAGATACAACTCATTGTTTTGCCCGGTGTTCAGTCCGTTGGAAATAAACACGTCGTCGAGTCCGTCGCCGTTCACATCGATGAGGTTGACGCTGCGGCTGTCGCCCGGAGTGGTGACCAGCGGCGAATCGGTGAGTGCCGTAAATTGCTGGGCGTGGGCAACCGTGCCGGTTAAAACCAGAAAACAGAGGGACACAAGGCGCATAGGTGGTCGTTTTTTGGAAAAGTATACGTTTGATTCCTGCCCGGAAGCGATTATCGCCGTTCGACGCTCAAATTGGGTTAAAGGGCTGTTTGTGGCCCTTCAGTCACACGCACGGCTGCTTGACTCGTACGTTTTGACTCGTACGTTTACTAACCCTTTGAGGGTTAGTAAACGTCAGGTAAGGCAGCCGGCCAGGAAAAAAGAGCAAAATTCGCGTTGAGTAATAACGGACGCTGCCTTGTCATTCTTGTCGGGACCCGTCCACTCTACGGCGCGTTTTTTCCCGTTTTTTCCCTCGTAGAGTGGATGGGGCCCGACAAGGATGACAAGGCATTTGTTAGTACTCAAAGCGAAAAATTTAGGTTTTTTTGAGAAGTATTTAGGTCCTCTCACTATCCGTTTAGGTTCATTTGAGAAGCCATCCTCTTCCGGAAAGAAGCGTTTCGGTCTTTTTGAGAAGCGTTTGGGTTCTTTTGAGAAGCATTTGGGTTCCCGACGTAAAAGTTTCAGTCCTCCGACCAAACGTTTAGGTTCCGGACCTAAAGTTTTCACTCCCGGACTCAAACATTTGGGTTCAATAACCTAAACACTTCTCAAAAGGACCGAAACGTTTAGGTCCAGGACCCAAACACTTCTCAAAAGGACCTAAATGACGCCCTAAAACACTCAAAATTTTGAGAAAAAGCCTCTCCGTAGACACTTTGTTAAAATCCGCCTTTTTCTCAAAACACCTTTACAACTCTCCATTTACTTTCACATATTTGCAACGCCTTCCCTTCATCGCGGGCCCCGGTGGTGAAGGCATCAAACTCTTCATTTTTTTTTAAAACATCGACTTCACATGGAAATGACTCTCCAAAAAGTGGCACGGCTGTTGTCACACACACACACACATTTCGTACAATTTTGCTGGTATCGGTTATGATGGCCGGGAGTTTGGGGGTAAAAGCGCAGATATTCACAGGTAATATTGGCATTGCCAATTTTTCGGCCCCTACCAGCGGACCTGCCATTGCCCCTGTCAGATGGACAGGGTATGGCTTCCAGTCACAAAATGGCAATCCGGATAATACCATCAAAGAATTCAGGGTAGTGGTCACCGTTTCAAATGGTGCCTGCATCAATAAGGATGCAACGGTAGCCTCCCTGAACGCACTGTTTCCCTCGAGCGCATTTACCGTAACCAATACGGTGGTGCGAATTGATTACCCTGCCAATTCCGCCTTCATTACGCTTCCCTCGGCCGGCGCGAGTGGATTATTATTATTCAATGTACACTTTGCAAATACTCCGGGAACGTCATCTACCATACAAGTGGAAACCACCCCTACCACCCGGCCTTATTTTGTTGCCGTGACCGGGCAATCGACACTGCCGCAATTTCCTTTGGTGGGAAATCCTGTAACTGTTCCTTTTAACAGCTCGGCGCTTATCAAGGGTTTTATTGAAAAACCGGGGGTGCCGGCTTCCAATTGTACCGGTGGGACCAATAATTCCATTACGAACGTAACCTTGTCCTTTAAAGTACCTCCAGGGCAGTGTGTTCCAATTGTCAACCTCACGACGGGGACCAACGGCCTGTATTCCAAATCAGTATTGAAAGGTTTTGACTATGAGGTCAGACCCAGCAAGATAAATGGAAACCAGTGTGGAGTGACCAGTTATGATCATGCCTTATTGGGTCAACATATATTGTTGCTTTCTTCCCTCACTTCCGTACAGCAATACATTGCCGGAGATGTTGATTTATCCAATAGTTTAAATGCCAACGATCTGAGTGGCATTTCGCATATCATTGCAGGTGATTTTGACATACAACCAGGATCAGGTTATGAATCCTGGAGATTTGTACCGACCCAGAATTATGCCTTTCAACCGTTTCCGCCAAGCAACTGGCTGTCGATTCCAAACTTTACCAAAATACAGAATATTCAGTCAAATGTCTCGAATAATGACTTTGTAGGAATAAAAATGGGCGACATCAACCAAAGTTGCAGCAGTTGCAATCAAATGAACCTTATCGCGCCTGCCGAAGAGCGATCGGAAGCGTTTGCCGTACAGTTGTTTGTTCCGGGGCAACCTTTATCGCGTGGAGAAAACGTAGTGTTGCCCGTTACGGTGGATCATTTCAACCACATTTTTTCATTCAGTACATTTTTGGGATACGACCCTGCTTTGTTACAAGTTGAAAAAATCACGCCGGGCAGTTTGCCGATTGAATACGGCGCTATGGTTCACGATCCGGAAACGAATGCCATTCGTTATGCCTGGTGTTCGGAAGATGCCCGACAAGGACGCACGTTGCGGGATGGTGAGAGTATTCTGTTGGTATATGCCAAAGTCTTACAAGACATACCATCACCCGAACAGGCTTTCCGGCTTACGGAAGAAGAAGATCGAATCAACGAACTGTATGACGTAAACCTGTCAAGGGGAATTTTCACCGGTGACATCAAAGCGGCCGATCCGAATACAGGAAATCGAGACTTGTCTCTGCGTGTTTTCCCCAACCCTTTTCACAATGCTCCCACCCTGTCATTCTACCTGCCGGAAGCGGGCATTTGTAATATCAGCATCAGCAATGCCGCCGGTAAGACCATCAGTAGCACTTCGGAGTATCGGGAAGCGGGGCAGTATTACTGGCAACCGGAAAACCTACCCACACACCCAGGCGTTTTATTCTGCCGGCTCAGTATGGGAGTTGCAACGCGCACCCTCAAACTAGTCCAAAACTAAAAACCCGATCATTTATTAGCCTGTTTGTTGTCGAGGGCCCCGACAGCAAACAGGCTAATGCTATTTGTAATCTACCATGAAAAAATCGATAATAACTACATTATTCATCGTTTTAAGGCTTTTTTGCCTTTCTTCGCAAAGTTTTTATTACGTCAGTACTATTGATTATAGTCTCACAGGGGAATCCATCATCGGTTATTTTGATATGAGCACCTGTACGGATACCGTGCTATATACCATCCAGCACGAAGATTTTTCGGGAGTAGCACAATTTACGGATATAGCAGTAGGTTCAGACGGCTTTTTGTACCTGAATTCTAGTCCTGCTCCTTGTAAATTATATAGATACGACATTCAAAATCAGGTATTCCAATACGTAGCCACCTTTCCAAACACCCCTTTAAGTTTTTATATTTCCTCTCTTGTATGTGACGCCAATGGTGTGCTTTTTGCTGCAGGCGCGGAACTATTTTCTTATAATATTCAAACCGGTGTGTTCACAGTTCATGGAAACTTACCAGACAATGTTCTTTCCGTTGGCGATTTAACATTTTATGATGGCAGGTTATTGCTTCTTGCGAGTAATTCCAATACCTCTTCTAAGTCTCTCTATGAAATAAATATTCAGGATCCTGTCAACAGTGCTAATTTTTTAAATCTCCCTACGGGAGGTTATGGAATATTCAGTTATTCAATCAATTGCGATAGTACTACCGTTTTTTATTCAGGAGACGTAGGCCAACTTTACCAAATCAATATCCAGACAGGCACTCTCACTCCGGTATGTGCGCCGTCTGCGAATATTTTCGGCGCCGCTACCACCAACGAATTTCTTGCGTCCGATTGTTCCGTATCGCTCGATCTGGATAAAGACAACAGCAGCGGCGCAGCAGGCGGCGATTATATGCTTTCCGTTTGCGGCAACGGACCCGCTTTCATCAGCGATACATCCGACGCCGAAGTGTACAGCGGCTACAGCCTGGATTCCCTGCGTTTCGTTCTGATTCCTGCTTTTCCCGGCGAGGTGTTGAGCGCGGCTCTTCCACTGCCTTCCGGTATTTCCATTTCAGGCCAGGGCAGTGCCAACCCGGTTCTGCACAACAACGGCCCTGCGCAATATGCTGACTTTCAATCTGTTTTACGCACCGTCACCTGGCAATATACCGGCGCCGGAAACGCGCCGGCCGGGCCCCGCACGGTCGTGGTCACCCTTTTTGCCACCGGAAACCGGCGCGATACGGCCTCGGTGTTACTGGATGTCCGCACACCCGTTTCGGCAGGCCGCGACAGTTCGGTTACCGTATGCGCCGATGCGCCCGCTTTCAGCCTCGCTTCGCTGCTTTCGGCAGATGCCGCAGCGGGCGGTTCGTGGCTGCCTGCTTTACCGGGCGGCATGTTCGATCCTGATACGCAGCCCGGCAGCCAGTTTCGGTACGTTGTTCCCGGGGGCGAGTGCCCGGCCGATACAGCCGTTATAACAGTAACAGTGCAGCCATTGCCGGTTTTTTCTTTCGATAACAGTATAAACCTTTGTACGGGCGATACGCTCTATCTCGAAACGCCCCAAACCGCCTTGTGGCAGGACGGCAGTGTGGCGACCTCCTACCCGGCGAGCCACGCAGGGTTATACTGGGCGGAAGTGACGACCGCGAACGGCTGTACATTCAGAGATAGTACGTTCATCAGCCTGCTCCCGGTGCAGCATACCCAGGAAAGTATCCAGCGCTGCTTCGGGCAGCCGTACGCCTGGAACGGGCAGGTATATCTGTCCGATACGACGGTTTGCGCGATATTCGGCAGTGTGTTCGGCTGCGATTCCATCCATTGCATTACACTGGATTTTCTACCTCCGGTTACGCCGCCGTTTATCACGGGAGATACCTTGTTTTGTTTCGGAGCAAGCACCACCTTTTCCACATCGGGTTTCCTCTCCTACGCCTGGTCCGTTCCCGGCGCTACCGGCCCCGAACTTCAGGTAACCGCTCCGGGCGCCTACACCGTCACCGCCACAGACTCTAACGGCTGTACCGCCAGCGCATCCCGGTCGGCTAGCGAGTCGGCGCCCATCGTCGCTGTCTGGGACCTGCATCCGCCCGGCTGCAATGGCGACACCGACGGCTGGATCGAGTTGCTAAACATCGAAGGCGGGCAAAGCCCTTTTTCCTATCGATTCGATGGCGGCGCGCCCGTGCCGGAGCCTTTTTTTGACAACCTGCCGGGAGGGAGTTATTTCATTCGCACGTCGGGCGCCGATGGCTGTTTTGCCGACACGACGCTGGTGCTGACCGAGCCTCCGGTGTTGTCCGTTTCCCTCGGGCCGGATATTGGTATTCCCCCCGGCAGCGCCTACCCGCTTTCGGCGCAGGTGAGCGGCGGGCAGGGCGCATGGGCTTATGCCTGGTCGCCGCCCGCAGGGCTGAGTTGCTCGGATTGCCCAGATCCGGTTGCTGCGCCTTCGGATTCCGTCGCGTATGTGCTTTCCGTGACCGACGCCAACGGGTGCAGCGCGACGGATAGCATCCGCGTGGCCGTGCAGGGCACGGACTTTCTTTTTGTGCCGAATGTTTTTTCGCCCGACGACGATGGCAAAAATGATTTCTTCGGCGTTTTCGCCGATCCGGACCGGGTGCGCAGTGTGGAAATCCTGCGCGTGTACGACCGCTGGGGAACGCTGGTGTACGAGGCGTCCGCTGCGCCGTTCAATGACGTGAACAAGGGCTGGAATGGTTTTTATCGCGGAAAAGCCGCCGCGCCGGGGGTGTACGTGTGGTACGCTACGATCCGGCTGACGAACGGAGAGGCGCTGGTGAATGCGGGGGATGTGTGGTTGCAGCGGTGAGTGATTGTTGAGGTTGTTGAGATTGTTGAGGGGTTGAGGGTTCTTCGCTCAAACTCTTTTAAATACCCTGAGCGAAGCACCCTCAACAAATCTCAACAATCAACAATCTCAACCCCCTCAACCTCCATTCACTCAAAAATCACCTCCGTCGCACCGTACCCATACTTGTGGTGAAACTCGTTTTTATACTTCACGACATGCGGATGCCGCTTCAGGTCGTCGGCGATCGTTTCGCGGAGTTTTCCCTCCCCTACTCCGTGGATCACAAAAACGCGCGCTGCGCCGAGGCGGATCGCCTTATCCAAAAACTTATGGAAATGCACCATCTGGATCCGCAGGATTTCCCCCTTGTCGATGCGTGCGTAGCCCGACATCAGTTTTTCGATGTGCAGGTCGATTTCAGGTTCAAAACCGGCGGCCTCTTCCAGGTTCAGGGAAGCGAAAGGGTTGGAACCCGTGAGTGTAATTGGCTTGGGCTTACGTGTATTTTGCTTGGTATAGTCCTTCAGGTCTTCGGCAGGTTCTTCCTTCACACTGGTATCGAATTTGTCGAGCAGGACGAAATGGTGTGCCAGCAGGTTGAGAATCGGTACCGTATGTACGTTATTAAAAAACTGTTTGGGACGGATTTTCTGCGTGTGTTCCAGCGGCTCGTCGGGGCCGGCGGTCGTGAGACGCCGCACCTTGATCCAGGCTTCCAGCCCTTCGTTCAGGTCGTCGTACACAATATCTCCGACTTCCATGGCGGAGGTTGTGTTCATTTTGCCGTCCAGCGTGAGCACCTCGCGGTTATGGGTAAAAATATCGAACTCAAACAAAAACTCGTGGGTGGTATCGTTCAGCAGCCAGGCTTTGTAACGCGTCACAGTGCCGTCGCGGCCGGGCATGGGTTCGAAGGCCAGTTGCAGGCCCTTGGGTTTGAGAATCTGGTATTGAATACGCAGTTCACGGCGCGGCGGCGCTTCGGCTGGTTTTTCCATTTTCCCCTGCACAAACTTAGCGCCTGCCGAAGAAGGTTCTGCCTGCTCGTTGCGCTGCAAATCCTCCTCGAACGCCGGAATTTCAAAATCCGGATCGCTGTCCAGGCGCACCTGCAGCATCCCGTCTTCCAGCATGGCGGTGATAGAACCGGTCTCGCCGGTATATTTGAAACGCACCCTCGTACCTATTGCAAAAAGCATAATAATTCTTTATAAAATGAGAAGTGGTAAAATTTAATCTGCGTGTGTTTTACTCCAAACGCCCTGCCCGGAAAAAAATATATCCCGGTTTCCCTTGCGAATAGCCGCAAGTCTATACATTTCGCAAAAGTAAAGAACGAAGCGAACACCAACCTATTTAAAAAATGACTGAATCCACCGCCACCGACCGCTACATCGCCGTCGATTTTTTCCGGGGCCTGACCATCGTGTTTATGATCATCGTAAACACGGCGGGCGACTGGGAGCACATTTACCCGCCGCTCCGGCACGCTGTGTGGCACGGATGCACACCGACCGACCTGGTTTTCCCGTCGTTTATGTTCATCATCGGTGTGTCGATGTGGTTCGCTTTTGCCAAATACGGGCGGCGCTGGTCGGCCGAAATAGGCTGGAAGATACTGCGCCGGACGGTCATTTTATTTGTGATCGGGCTATTGCTCAATAAATTTCCTTTCTACTGGAAAGACTGGGATAGCTGGCGCATTCTCGGCGTACCGCAGCGCCTGGCCCTGGGTTACGGTCTGGGCTCCGTGCTGGCGCTTACCCTGAACCGCAAGGCGCTGATCTGGGTTTCGGCAGGATTGCTGCTGTTGTACTGGGCTATTTTATGGAAATTCCCGATCATGGATCATGCCGATCCGTACGGTTTGCATACCAATGCAGTGCGGGTGCTCGACCGTTTTCTGTTCGGTGACAGCCATTTGTACCACGGCGACGGCATCGCCTTCGATCCGGAAGGCTTGCTGAGCACGATACCCGCCATTGTGACGGTACTGCTGGGCTGGCTGAGCGGCGAACTGCTTACCAGCCGGGCTACACAAAAAGACCTGCTGGTGCGCGACCTGCTCGTATTCGGCCTCATCTGCGGATTCATCGGCCTCGCCTGGGACCTGTTTTTCCCGATCAACAAAAAACTCTGGACGAGTTCCTACGTATTGTATGCCGGCGGCATTTCCATGGTACTACTTGCTGCCAGCGTCTGGGTGATCGATGTGCGCGGCTGGCGCAACGGTACCGGTTTTTTCCTGGCTTTCGGCGCCAACGCGTTGTTTGCCTACGTGTTTTCGGAAGCGTTGATCATGACCTTGTCGGCGATCCGCTGGGAAGGCCCTGACGGAATGATCAGCCTTTCGCAATGGATTTACGACACCGTTTTCAGACCGATAGAAGGGGCAGAATTCAGTTCGTTCCTCTTCGCCTTTTGTTACATGCTGGTTTGCTGGCTCCTTTGCAGGTGGCTGTACGTCCGCAAAATTTACATCAAAATTTAACCCATGCAACGGCGCACTTTTTTGACCGCTACCGGAATGGCGGCGCTGGCTTACAAAGCGCCGTTGTTTCGATGTATGGAAAATACAAGTATCGCCGATTCGCATCAACTGCGCAAACCGAAACGCCTGCAGGCAGGAATGACGGTCGGGCTCATCGCGCCGGCCAGTTCATTTACGCCCGAAAAACTGGCAGCAGCACGGACAAACCTCGCGGCTTTGGGGCTGAACATCCGGGAGTCTGCCAATCTGCATGCCCAGAACGGCTATTTCGCCGGCACCGACGCCCAACGCCTGGCCGACCTGCACTGGGCCTTCGAAAGCCCCGACATCGATGCGGTGTGGTGCATTCGGGGCGGCTACGGTTGCAGCCGGCTGTTGCCGATGATCGATTTTAAAAAAATCGCCCGAAACCCGAAAGTGTTTATCGGATACAGTGACGTAACGGCCCTGCACCTGGCAATTCAGCAGCACACAGGGCTGGTGACGTTTCACGGGCCCGTGGCGGCGTCGGAATTTCCTGAAAATACGTTGCAGCATTTTCGTTCGGTGGTGATGGATCCGGTGGCGAATTACACCGTGCGCATTCCTGACGCAAGCGCATTGCCTGCCGATGAAGTGTATCAACCGTTCTTGATCACGCCCGGCAGGGCCACGGGAGCGCTTTCCGGCGGCAACCTCACGCTGCTGGCGGCGCTGGTCGGAACCCCTTTTGCGCCTTCCTATAAAAACAAACTGGTTTTTATGGAAGACGTGGGCGAGCAGCCTTACCGCATCGACCGTATGCTGACGCAAATGTTGCAGGGCAGCAATTTGTCGCAGGCGGCAGGGATCGCGCTGGGGGTGTTTGCCGATTGCCGGCCCAAGGGCGACGGACCGTCACTGAGTCTGCAGGAAACCCTGCGCGACCGGCTGGGCGGCCTGGGTATTCCGGTGGTATATGGTATCCCGTTCGGGCATGTGGCGCATCAAATGACGTTTCCGTATGGTATTCGGGCTGCTTTGGATGCGGATAAGGGTGAGTTGACCTTTTTGGAAACGGCGGTGGTGTAGCCGGGGGCTTGTAGGGCTACGCCCCTCGTAGGAATAATGGAAACGCGGATGACGCGGATTTTTGCGGATTTGCGCGGATTTTCATGGCCTTGCGGCCACTACTTTTTTATAAACCACGGAGGCACAAAGGACACAAAGCGTAGATTACACCATCAAAATCATGGGACGGGTGAATGTGTAATCTACGCTTTGTGTCCCTTGTGCCTTTGTGGTTTATAAAAAGAAAAAGACCCGTCAGGGTCAAATCACAATAAAAATCACCCTCCAAAACACCAAACAACTGTCTGCCAAAACACCAAAACCCGAAAACACTTGAAACCACTTGTGTTATTTTCTTCCGAAAACCTTTGATTTCCTCCAATCTCTCTATATTTGCGCACTTTTTTTGGAAAGTGTGGGAAACCCTGTGTTTCCAGTCATCATGTGAATCACCTTATTCGGTCAATTATTTACGAACGAAGTATGCAAAGCAAAGGCGTTGTCAGATTTTTCTTCATTGCGCTTACCGTAGTGTGCCTGTATCAGTTTGCACTCGTCATCCCGACGAACAACATTGAAAGCCAGGCCAGAAGCTACGCCGACCAGATGTCGGCCAAAGACCCCAATGTGGGCTGGCGCACTCATTACAGCGAATTCCTGGACTCTCTGTCCACAGAAACCGTATTCACGATTCCGCTGATCAAAAAATTCACCTATCTGGACCTGAAAAAGAGCCAGTTGGCGATGGGCCTCGACCTGAAAGGCGGTATGAACGTGTTGTTGCAGGTGGACCTGCGCGACTTTCTGAAAAATCTGTCTCTCAATTCCCAGGATCCCGCTTTCACCAAAGCGCTGGATAAAGCAACGGAACGCCAGAAAACGGAGCAGGCCGACTATATCACGCTTTTCGCACAGACGTGGCAGGAAGAAAGCGGCGGCAAATCGCTGGCTTCCCTGTTCGCCCGCAACGAGAGCCTGAAAGGACAGGTCAACTTCGATTCGCCGAATGCCGATGTGGTGCGCACGCTCCGCAAACTGGCCGACAGCACGGTAGACGAAACATTCAAACGCCTGAAACAGCGTATCGACAAACTCGGCGTGGTTCAGCCCAACGTGAGCCTCGATGCAGGTCGCGACCTGATTCTGGTGGAACTGCCCGGTATCGACAACCCGGAACGCGCCCGCACGATGTTGCAGCGTTCGGCTAAACTCGAATTCTGGGATACCTACCGCATTACCGACGACGGTATTGCCCAGGGTTTCCAGGCTGCCGACCAGAAACTGAAAGCCATGGCTTCCGGCGACACTTCCGCTGTACAGGCTACGCAAATGGTGAAAGACACTTCCTACGTGTTCCCGAACGGCGCCGACGGTCAGCCCGACACGACCAAACCGAAGGAAATGCGCATAACGGAGCGCCCGCTCGACCCAACGCAACAAGCCGGCGGACCGCTGCTGTCGAACCTTACCATGAACGCACAAGGCGGTGGCGCCCTGCTGGCGTATGCCGATAAAAATAAAATGCGCGTGCTCAACGAATACCTGAGCCGCCCGGAAATCAAAGGTCAGTTCCCTGCGGATCTGGAATTCCGCTGGAGTCAGAAACCGGTAGAAGATAAAGGTGTGGAAGGCAACACGATGATTGGCAAATACGAACTGTATGCCATCAAAAAAGTACGCAATTCCGACCTGGCTCCACTCGACGGTTCCGTTGTAACCAACGCCAGCGAGCAACCCGACCCAACTTCCGGTGAAGTAACGGTAAGCCTCTCGATGAACAACGACGGCGCCAAAATCTGGGCCGACCTGACCAAAAAAGCCGCTGAAAACGGCAATCGTGAAATCGCCATCGTACTCGACGACGAGGTGGTGAGCGCTCCGCGCGTTATCAACCCGATCACGGGTGGCAACTCCTCCATCACGGGCAACTTCACCGTAGACGAAGCAAAAGACCTTGCCAGCATCCTGCAGGTAGGTAAACTGCCGGCCGGTACGCACATCGTACAGGAAAGCCAGGTAGGTCCTTCGCTCGGCGCCGACAACATCAACAAGTCGCTTATTACCATGATCATGTCCGTACTGCTTCTGTGCGCATTCATGGTGGTATACTATAACAAAGGTGGCTGGGTAGCCGTCATCGCACTGCTGGCCAACATCTTCTTCATGCTGGGTACGCTGGCATCGCTGGGCACGGTATTAACCCTGCCGGGTATCGCAGGTATCGTACTGACACTCGCTTCTGCGGTCGACGCCAACGTTATCATTTACGAAAGGATACGGGAGGAAATACGAGAGGGACTATCCCTCGGCAAGGCAGTGGAAACCGGTTTCGGCCGCGCACTGCCCGCTATCCTCGACGCCAACACGACGCACCTGCTGGTTGCAGGCGTACTGGTGTACTTCGGTCTGGGTCCGATCAAAGGTTTCGGTACGGTTCTGATCGTGGGTGTACTCACGTCGCTGTTCACAGCCGTTTTGGTAGGTCGTTACATCACCGAATGGTGGCTGGAGCGTGGCAACACGTTGAGCTATAGCTACCCATGGTCTGAAAAATGGTTGGTGGGTTTCCACTACGACTGGATCGGCAAACGCAAAATCGCCTACGCTTTCTCTGCAACCATCATCGTGATCGGTATCGTTTCTTTCTTCATGCGCGGTTTCGAACTGGGCGTGGATTTCAAAGGCGGTTACTCCTACAACGTGAAGTTTGAACAGCCGGTAGAAATCGAGCAACTGCGCGCACCGTTGACGGACGTGTTCGGTGGCAACCCGATCATTAAAGCAGTCAATACCGACAACACGTATAACATCACGACTTCGTACCTGATCAACGAACGCGGCAGCGATGTAGCCGACCGCGTGGTATCGAAACTGCACGAAGGCCTGACCAAAGCGGGTGTGACCACGGACCTTGCGGCGTTTAAAAAGACGGAAGGCACAGGAACACACATCACTTCTTCCAGTCAGGTAGGACCAACCGTAGCGGACGACATTCGTTCTTCTTCGTTTAAAGCAGGTTTCTGGGCACTGATCTCGATCTTCCTGTACCTGTTGATCCGTTTCCGCCGCTGGCAGTTCTCGCTGGGCGCCGTACTGGCTTTGTTCCACGACGTACTGATCACCCTGACGTTCTTTACCCTGCTGCACGGTATCGTTCCGTTCTCGCTGGAAATCGACCAGGCTATCATCGCTTGTATATTGACGGTCATAGGCTTCTCGGTGAACGACACGGTTATCGTTTATGACCGTATCCGGGAGTTTATCCATAAATATGTCGGTCAGCCGAAAGAAGACGTACTCAACATGGCGATCAATACTACGCTGAGCCGTACGTTGATCACCTCGGGTACGATCCTGGCAGTGGTACTGTTGCTGCTGTTGTTCGGCGGCGGCGCTATCCGCGGTTTCGCTTTCGGTATGTTCGTCGGTATCCTGTTCGGTACCTACTCTTCGGTGTTCGTGGCCTCCGCACTGGTGGTCGACTTCACCAGAGAAGCGGTCATTTCGGACGGAAATATCACTTCCACTAAAGTTGAGCCTGCTGCTCCAAAGGCAGTAAAAGCAAAATAAGCACCCGTTATTCCTGATTTTCCCAAACCTCCTTTCGGCTTTTGCTGAAAGGAGGTTTTTTTGTTGCGTGGAATTGCATGGGCACCGTACCTTGTCTGGATAGTTATTGGTTATTGGTTATTGGTTATCCGTTATTAGTTATTGGTGTGCATTGCTTTCGGCTTTTTATAAACGACGCCAAGGGCAATGCACACCAATAACTAATAACGGATAACCAATAACTAATAACTAATAACCGATAACCAATAACCAATAACCAATAACCAATAACCAATAACCAATAACCAATAACCAATAACCAATAACCAATAACCAATAACCAATAACCAATAACCAATAACGATTAACCAATAACAGAATAACAATGAACAACTTCCTGGCAGAATTCCTCGGAACTGCTCTGCTTATCCTGCTCGGCGACGGCGTCGTAGCCGGCGTACTTTTAAAGGATACGAAAAATGAAAATGCCGGGTGGCTGGTGATTACCATCGGCTGGGCCCTGGCGGTCACTTTTGGGGTGTACGCGGTCGGCCGAATCAGCGGCGCTCACCTGAACCCTGCCGTTACACTCGCGCTGGCCACAACGGGGCAATTCCCCTGGGCGGATGTTGGCACCTACATTCTTGCACAGGTACTGGGCGCCATGCTGGGCGCTACGCTGGTGTGGCTGCAATACCTGCCGCATTGGTCCAGGACCATGGATCCCGACATCAAACTGGCTGTTTTCTGCACCGCGCCGGCCATACGACATACTACCAGTAATGTAATCAGCGAATTCATGGGAACGTTCGTGCTGTTGTTCGGACTTTCGGCGCTCGGCGCCAGCCGTTTTACGGAAGGCCTTAATCCGCTGGCGATCGGCGGACTGGTACTGGCGATCGGGCTTTCCATGGGCGGCACTACGGGATACGCCATTAACCCGGCACGCGACCTGGGTCCGCGTATCGCGCATGCTTTGTTACCTATTCCGGGAAAAGGAGGATCCGACTGGGCTTATGCCTGGGTACCTGTGGTGAGCCCCATTTTGGGCGGGATTTGCGGGGCATTGGTGTACCGGGCGTTGCTGGGTTAGTAGTTATTGGTTATTGGTTATTGGTTATTAGTTATTAGTGTGCATTGCCCTTGGCTTTGCAATAAATGACGCCAGGAGCAACGCACACTAATAACTAATAACTAATAACTAATAACTAATAACCGATAACTAATAACTACTGAGCGAGAATATGCGCCATGCGCAGCAACTCTTTATTCACCACCTTGTTCTTGTTAATCGCCTCTGCGAAAGGTGTGTAGGCCACATTGTTATTCCGAATACCGACCATCACGCCGGATTTGCCGTTTAGAAGGGCTTCTACGGAATTAAAACCGAGGATGCTGGCCAGAACTCGGTCGAAAGAACTCGGCGATCCGCCGCGTTGCAGGTGACCGATGACGCTGACTTTAATGTCGTCGTAAAAATCGATTTTACCTTCCACCAGTTTGGCGATATCGTACACGGTACCCATGTGATTGCCTTCGGCAACGATCACGATACTGAACAATTTGGAGCGTTTGGCGCTGCGTTTGAGCAGTTTCACCACATCCTCGATAGAGGAATCCTCTTCCGGAATCATGACGCCGCCGGCGCCGCCGGCAATAGCCGTATGCAGGGCGATAAATCCAGAATGGCGGCCCATTACCTCTACAAAAAACAGGCGGTTGTGCGAGTCGGCGGTGTCGCGGATCTTGTCGACCGCCTGAACGGCCGTATTCACTGCGGTATCGAAACCGACGGTGAAGTCCGTTCCATACAGATCGTTATCGATGGTTCCGGGAATACCGACTACGGGGATGTCCGGAAATTCTTTCATAAAATGCATGGCGCCCGTAAACGTACCGTTGCCGCCGATAGCGATCAGCGCATCGATATCATTGTCTACCAGGTTTTCATAAGCCTGTTTACGGCCTTCAGGAGTCATGAACCGCTGACTGCGAGCCGTTTTCAGCACCGTACCGCCCCTGTGGATGATATTACTGACGTCGGTCGTTTCCAGTCTTTTAATGTTTCCATCTATCATTCCCTCATAGCCGCGCATGATTCCGTAAATATGCAGGTCATTGTTAAAAGCATTGCGCACAATGGCCCGTACGGCGGCATTCATACCCGGGGCATCGCCGCCGGAGGTAAATACCGCTATTCTTTTAATTTCCTTACTCATGTTTATTGAAAGCCGCACTCGTTACAGAAGGGCCTGTTATTGAGGATTTGAGATTGAATCCTCCTATTACTAATAATCAGTGCGCGTGTTTTGGGTATCCAGTGTCCGAAACACTAAATACCAAAAACCAAACACGCACGGGTCAGTCGGTAGGATGCATGTGATAATCCGCCAACTGATAGATTGGTTTGCGAAGAATGGAGCCGAGTTTCAGTTTTCGTTCATCCATACACTTCACCAGAACTTCCTGAAAATGATGGGCAATAGAGCCTACGAAATGCACTGGTACGTACTGATATCCATTGTATTTACATGCCTGCCTGTCGAGAAATTCGCCGAGACAATCGGCTACCATTTCGCGCACGTACGGGTGTTGCAGGTTATCGCCCAGAAAACGGGTAAACGTTGCCAGATAAGCATTGGCGCCTTTTTCATACACGCGGTCCTTGATAGCATCCATACCTTCCGGGTATGCAGCGTCGAAAGCCGCATTCAGGTCGGTGGGTAATTCGCGGTAGAACTTCGCACGCAACAGTGCCTTACCCAGGTGCGTGCCGCTGCCCTCGTCGCCCAGCAGCCAGCCCAGTGAGGGAACGTTGTCGAGAATGGCATTGCCGTCATAGTAGCAACTATTGGAGCCCGTGCCGAGGATACAACAAATACCCGCATTGTATCCGCAGGTGGCGCGTGCGGCGGCCAGCAAATCGTGTTCCACTTCGACTTTCGCGTTGGGAAATACCGCCCGCAAGGCTTTCGCAATAATTTCAGCGCGGTGATCGTCGTGCACGCCGGTACCGTAAAAGAATATCTCTTTTACTTCTTTCGGCTTGAGTTTCGGCGCCAGTTGCCCCCGTACGATCGCTTCGATTTCTTCTGTCGTATGGAAAAACGGGCTGAACCCGACGGTGTTTTCCAGTTGCTGATCGCGTCCGCCATGCAGCAGCAGCCAATCGCATTTTGTCGAACCACAATCTGCTATTATAACCATGAGTTGAATCTAAAAGATTGACAATGAGCGGCCTGTGGACACGTTCATGCCGCTCTGCCGCAAAAGATTTTCGTTTCGGGTACTATTTGTAAAAAGTACACGAATGGCGCAAAAATAGATTTTTCCCTTAAATAGATGGGTATTCCTGCGAATGATATCAATTATTTATTTTTGGTTATTGGTTATTTGTTATTAGTGTGCATTGCCTCTGGCCTTGCAATAAACGACACCAAGGGCAATGCACACGAATAACGAATAACAAATAACCAATAACTAAATATCCGAAGTAAAGTGGAATTGAATCTTCGGGAAATTCTCCTGCGTGGTTTGCAGCACCCAGGCCGTTTCGGCGAGAAAAACGGTGTTCCCGTCGCTGTCTTTGGCAATATCTCTTTTACGGCGGTCCAGAAACTCTGCCATGGCTTTCGGATCGTCGGAAGTGACCCAGCATGCTTTGTTCAAATTAACCGGTTCATAGCGGCATTTGGAGCCGTACTCGCTTTCCAGGCGGTGCTGGATGACTTCGAACTGTAGTTGTCCGACAGTGCCGATAATGCGGCGTCCGTCGCTCTGGCGGGTGAACATTTGCGCCACCCCTTCGTCCATGAGTTGGTCGAGGCCTTTGGCAAACTGTTTTTGTTTGAGCGGATCGGCATTTTCCACGTAGCGGAACTGTTCGGGCGAAAACGCCGGAATGCCTTTGAAGTGCAGCGTTTCCCCTTCCGTGAGCGTATCACCGATCTTGAAATTACCGGAATCGTACAGACCCACCACGTCGCCCGGATAGGCTTCTTCCAGCAGCGTTTTTTTGGAGGCCATGAACATGGTAGGGTTCGGGAATTTCATGTCGCGGCCCAGGCGCATGTGCCGGTAGTTTTTGTTGCGCTCGAATTTGCCGGAGCAGATGCGCAAAAACGCAATCCGGTCGCGGTGCCGCGGGTCCATGTTGGCAAAGATCTTGAATACGAAGCCACTGAATTTCTCTTCCTCGGGGCGCACCAGTCGTTCTTCCGTATAACGCGGCAGCGGCGTGGGAGCGATTTCCACGAAGCAGTCGAGCATTTCCTTTACGCCGAAGTTGTTGACCGCGGAGCCGAAGAAAACAGGGCAGATTTTGCCTGTGAGGTAATCTTCTTTTTTGAATTCCGGGTATACCGTTTCCACTACTTCCACTTCTTCGCGGAGTTCGCGGGCTGCGCTGTCGCCGATGTGTTTTTCCAGATCGGGGCTGGCGAGGTCCTCGAATACGATAATGTCTTCGTCTTCCTGTTTGCTGTGTGGATTGAACAGCACGAGTTTTTTCTCATACAGGTTGTAAACGCCCTTGAAACGTTGTCCCATGCCGATGGGCCACGACAGCGGCCGCACTTTCACGCTGAGTTTCTGTTCGATTTCATCGAGCAGATCGAAGGCGTCCCTGCCCTCGCGGTCCATTTTATTGATAAAAAAGATGATGGGCGTATCGCGCATACGGCAGACTTTGGTCAGTTTTTCCGTCTGCTTTTCCACACCGTTCGCTACGTCGACGACCACGATGGCCGAGTCGACAGCCGTAAGGGTGCGGTAGGTATCTTCCGCAAAATCTTCGTGACCGGGCGTATCCAGGATATTGATTTGCAGGTCTCTGTATTCAAAACCCATCACCGAAGTGCTGACCGAGATACCACGCTGGCGCTCGATCTCCATGAAGTCGGACACCGTACTTTTTTTGATCTTGTTGCTTTTTACTGCGCCGGCCGTCTGGATAGCGCCCCCGAAAAGCAGTAGTTTTTCCGTCAGTGTGGTTTTACCGGCGTCCGGGTGGGCCACGATGGCGAAAGTGCGACGACGGTGAAGTTCGGATATATAATTGGACATGCGAGGTCTGAAGAGAAGTGAAAGGTGAGATGGCGAGAAGCAAGACTACTTCGCACAATCCCTGTAAAACGGCCGCAAAGGTAGGGCTTTATACCTAATTTATGGCCGTTTCTTGTAAATTGAAAAGCCGGGACCGGGAGGACGTATAGCAAAAGGAATGTTATAGAATCTTGTAATTTTGTGTTTTAGTTTTGAAACAACCTTTGAAAACATGGAATTTCTTTTAAAAATCGTCTACTACGCGCTGCTCGCCATCACTACCCTGCTGGACGTTTTTTACTTCTGCGCAACCTTGCTCGGTCTTATTGACCCCAAGTCGGCCGGGAAAAAGCAGGAGGATCTTTTTATGCTGGCTGCAACTGCCATATCGATGGCAATTCTGTACAAGGCATACCAGATGGGCCATGTACAGGGTTACTGGGGTACAGGCATCTGGCTCGTGGTTGGGGCTATTATTTCGTTTATCGTGATTTATGTCGGCGGCATGCTGATGTTCGGCAACCCTCGCTGGCAGTAGGGATTTTTAACCACAAGGGGCACAAACATGCATTATCCCGGATTTTATTCCAATGCACCAATCGAAGAACAAACGCCCCGGCCACTGTTGTGCGTCCCCGCCAACAGCAATTAACTTCGAATTTCAGGTAAAAAAGCAGATCAATTTGCCTGGCAAGTGTGGTAATTTGTCGTTGGCGGGGACGCACAACGACGGCCGGGGCAACTCACTTTACTATGAATGTTGTAAAACCATTGACCAATAGTATTCGTTCAAAAATTAGGGATGAACTCATCTTTGTGCCTCTTGTGGTTAAAAAAACATACGCACTCATCGGGTTTGTAAATTCGATACAGAGCGCGCTACTTTTGCGGCATTTCCAAACACAACCAATTTCCAACCCTTGGACATAAAAAAAATTCCTTCCTCCTGTTTCGTGCTCGACGAAACCCGGCTGCGCCAGAACCTTTCGATTATCAACCGCGTACAACAGGAAGCCGGCGTGCAGATCATCCTGGCCTTCAAAGGCTTTGCCATGTGGAGTGCCTTTCCGATCGTACGCGAATACGTGCACGGTGCTACTGCTTCTTCCCTCAACGAAGCGCGATTGTGCTTCGAGGAAATGAAAACCAAAGCGCATACCTACTCTGTGGCATATACGCCGCGGGAATTCGGTAAAATCCTCGGCTATTCAAGCCACGTTACGTTCAACTCCATCGGTCAATACCGCCGTTTCCGGAAAAAAGTGGAAGCGGCCAAAGAACCGGTGAGTCCCGGCATCCGCGTCAATCCGGGCTGGTCGCCTGTCGGAACAGCCCTGTACAATCCTGCCGCGCCGGGCTCGCGCCTGGGCGAACCGGCCGAAAATTTTAAGGGAAAACTGCCGGAAGGTGTAGAGGGTCTGCACTTTCATACCCTGTGCGAAAGCACGAGTTACGACCTGGAAAAAACGCTGGAATATTTTGAAAGCCAGTTCGGCGCCTATCTGCCGCAAGTCAAATGGGTGAATTTCGGCGGTGGCCACCTCATGACCAAAAAAGGCTACGACGTGGATCACCTCATCGGCGTACTGAAAGCCTTTAAAAAACGGCACCCGCATCTGCACGTACTACTCGAACCCGGCAGCGCATTTGCCTGGGACGCCGGCGTGCTGGTGGCCACCGTGCTCGATATCGTGAACAATAAAAAGGTAAAAACAGCCATCCTCGACGTATCCTTTACGGCACATATGCCCGATACGCTGGAAATGCCGTACCGCCCCCGCATACAGGGCGCTTCTGAAGAGCCTGTGGCCGGGCAACCGCAGTACCGCCTGGGAGGCGTCAGTTGCCTGAGCGGCGACTTCCTGGAAGCCTACTCCTTTGAAAAACCGCTGAAAATTGGCCAGAAGATCGTGTTCGAAGACATGATCCACTACACCATGGTCAAAACAAGCACCTTTAATGGCGTTGCACACCCTTCCATTGCCATCTGGCGGCCGGATGGAACGCTGGATGTGGTGCGGAAGTTTGGGTATAATGATTATAAGAGAAGGCTCTCTTGAAATAGAAGTGAGAGAAGTGAGAGAAGTGAGAGGGTGAGAGCCGACTTCGATTACACCGCTTCGCTCCGGTCATTCCGACTACAGGAGCGAAGCGGTGTAATCGAAGTCGGCTCTCACCCTCTCACATCTCTCACCTTCTCACTTCTCTCTCGCGTCTCTCACTTTTGCTATTTTACAAATAAAAAGTACATCAGCACCATCAACGCCAGTGTGGCGATGACGAGCACAGTAACGAATTTGCGGCGGTCTTCAGAGTCTTTGGCGGCATATTTGTTCGACGACTTGCCTCCTCTTGTTTTAGTAGACATGATGTTGAAAAGTTTATAGTGAACTGATTTTTTTGCCTTTACTGAATGTATGCCGTTTACGGCCGGCATTTATTTCATTACAAATCTTTGCTTTCCAACCGGACTTTTCAGGTGATATTGATCAACTGTTGCGGATGATCTGTCTTTCTCTTAATTCAGGCCTTGTTCCCGGAAGATCCGGTTCAGCCATTTTATCATGAGCGAAAGTACAGCTGTGGCGACAGCAAGCAATGCAAAATTTACCCAAAAAAACAGGGCTTTGTCGTCGTAGCGGTCCCACATGGTAGCCAGTACGCCGCTGAGTTTATTGCCCAGTGAAGTGGCCAGTTGCCAGCCGCCCATCATCAATCCTGTCAGGTGCCTCGGCGACATCTTCGACACCATCGACAAGCCCATCGGGCTCAGGCAAAGTTCTCCCACTGTGATGACGCCATAGGAACCAACGATCCACCAGGCGGAGGCTTTGTCGCCCCCGTTGTGACAGACATACACGGCGGTGACCATCACGAGTGTCGACAAGGCCGAAATAGCCAGCCCCCACCAGATTTTGCCGGGTGTGGTGGGTTCTTTACCCCTGCGGCGCAGCCAGGCGAATACGAAAATGATCAGCGGCGTGAGTGTAACTACAAAGAAAGGGTTTACCGACTGGTAAATTTCCGTGGAAACCAGTGCTACGTCCTGCCCCTGCGGCGGGCGTTCGGCTTCCGGTACGTTTATAAAATACGGATTGATCGAAGCCACTTTCACGATAGCACCTTTCGCATCGCGTTCGGTACGGAAATGCTCGTCGTATTTCGGGTATTGAGCCGTGTCGGTGCTTACGATTTGCGCCATTTTCAGGTCGGTAGCGGGGCCTTGTACCCAGGTGGGCATGGCCCGGTCGGTATAAAACTCCGCCCAGGTGGTGAGTGCCGTGCCGTTTTGTTTGAAAATGGCCCAGAACATGATAACAACAGCATACACGGAAAGCAGGGCTTTGATGCGCGGTTTGTCTTCAAAAGATGCTTTTTTAAGCGTCCAGATATAAAAACCGATCACCGGCAGGCTGCCGAGCAGGAAAGCATCGGTGGAATCGGAACCGAAAATATTGCCTGGAATAAGCCAGCCCGCAACGCCTGTCACCACAGCCGGCAACAACACCGACGAGAGCAACTGCCCTACCCCGAATTCTCCTTCTTTGGGTTTTTCTCTAAGGACATCCGCATGCGCATAGTGTTTCATACCGCTCACAAAAACGATTACCCCGATAAACATCCCGACACCCGCCGCCGCAAATGCCGCGCCCCAGCCGATGTTCCAGCGCAGCCAGGCCGCAAAAAAATTGCACACCAGCGCACCGATATTGATGCCCATGTAAAAAATATTGTAGCCGGTGTCCTTGAGTTCCCGGTAGCGGTCTTCGTTGTACAGGTTGCCGAGCAACACCGAAATATTCGGTTTAAAGAAGCCGTTGCCGAGGATCATGATGCCCAGCGAGGTGTAAAAAGACACCAGGTTGTTCGGGATCGCCAGCAACAGGTAACCCACACCCATCAAAACAGCGCCGAGGATGATACTGAACCGGTATCCAAGCAGCCGGTCGGCCAAAAGCCCGCCGATAAAAGGCGTGAGGTACACCAGCGCGATGAACGTTCCGAATATATCGGAAGCGACCGAACGGTCCATCGACAAACCGCCACGCTGCGCGTCGGTCATGTACAACACGAAAATGCCGATCATCAGGTAATAACCGAAACGCTCCCACATTTCAGTGAAAAATAGAAAAGGCAGACCAGCAGGGTGTTTTTTAAACATGGTTGGAACGATGAATGATGAACGATGAATGATGAACGATGAACGATGAATGATTACATGTACTCAGTTACGCCGCTTCGATTATTCCAGATATGGAGCGAAGCGGCGTAATCGAAGTCGGCTCTCACCCTCTCACTTCTCACTTTCTCACTTCTAGTAATTGGGCAAATGTAAAAAATGATTTGTAAGCCCGGCCTTCCTATCTTTGCCCTGCAATTACCTTACAAAAATTTATCAGCAATCAGACTTATAGCATGTTACAAAAAGTTTTGTTGACGCTTCTGCTTTCCATGATTTGTGTTGCCGGTGCCATGGCGCAACAACCCGCTACACCTCCGGAAGGCCCTTCCACCGTGGCTCCGAAGCCACCGCATGCCGACAGCGTGATGGTAACGATCATTCTCAAACACCAGCAGGACAAAAATCTGGCTGAAATACGCCGCATACTGGAAGCGCAGGGTTTCTGGGACATGTTCCCGCCCGAAGATGCCCGCGTGGTGTCCTGGACGCTCGCCATGGGCCTGGGACACATCATCACCCTGCAAGTACCGGCAGGGGCCGTTCGCCGGCTCAACCTGGCCATCGAGAACGGCGCCTGGGGCGCTTATGATTCGGAAATTTTTCTTTCCTACGACTATATGTCGGTTTGGAAAGATTATGTGGAAAAACGGGAAGACGCCAAGGCTGACCGGAATTGAGGATTAAAGGATTGATTTATTGATTTGGTTCGGGTTCGCTGTCTGTTTAGTCATCCGATGACTCCAAGTCATCGGATGACTAAACAGACAGCGAACCCGAACCAAATCAATAAATCCCTATCAGTGGTTATGCAATTTGAGAAGTGTGTGCATCCGTTTAAAAACGCTCAAGTAAAGTAGCGTTATTTAAACCTACCATAACACATCACGCAGCAACTTTTGCCCCTGCTTATTCGTTCTTTCCCTGTCATCCAAATATTTACCTGAAGGCGCTTCGCACTTCGCACCGGCGGCTTCGCACTGAACACCGCACTTCGCAACCAACCATGAAAAAGATACTTTTCGGCATCGCGATTACCCTGCTGCTGCTCCTGGTCGCACTGGTTACCCTCCCCTACTTTTTTAAGGACGAAATCATTGCGCAGGTGAAAAAGGCTGCCAACGAAAGCCTGACTGCCACGGTGGAATTCAAGGACGTAGACGTGTCTGTTTTCCGCCATTTCCCTAAATTGTCTATCGGACTGGAAGGTCTCGACGTCACCAACGGCCCCGGCCCGTTTGAGGGCGTAAAACTGGTGCAATGCCCGCGCCTCGACGTAACGGTCGACCTCTGGTCGGCTATTTTCGGGAGTTCCGTGGTGGTGAACGGTCTCTTTTTCGAGCAACCCGATATCCGCGTGTACGCGCTCAGCAATGGCGCCGCCAATTACGACATCACCAAACCCGACCCCGCCGGCACAACCGCCGCTTCTTCGGAAAGCAGCCCTGTCAAACTGGAGCGCTACGGCATTTCCGACGGTAAAATCCTGTACGACGACCGCGGGCTCGACATGAAAGCCGAAATGAGCGGACTGGACCATACCGGCTCCGGCGAATTCACCGCCGATTTGTACGATTTCGTGATGGAAACGGCCATCAAACAACTGTCTGTCAACTACGGCGGCATCCAGTACCTCCGCAATGCCCGCGCCGACTGGCAAGCCACTTTGGGCGCCGACATGAAAAACATGAAGTTTACTTTTAAGGAAAACGACTTGAAAGTGAACGACCTGGCGCTCATGCTCGACGGCTGGGTGCAAATGCCCGAAAACACCGAGGATATCCGCATGGACCTCACCTTCGGCACGCCCGCCAATACGTTTAAAAGCCTGCTCAGTATTATTCCCGGCGCTTACACCAAGGATTTCGGCGACGTGCAGGCCAATGGCACCGTGCAATTTGCCGGCTTCGCCAAAGGCACTTACAATGAAACCGTATACCCCGCTTTCAAACTCGATTTCAAGGTGGGCAATGCTGATTTCAAATACCCGTCCCTGCCACTCGGCGTAACCAACATCAACGTCGACGCTTCTATCAACAGTCCGACGGCGCGCATGAACGACATGACGGTGAACATCCCGAAATTCAGCTTGCGCATCGGCTCCAACCCGCTGGAAGGTTATTTCAACCTCAAAACGCCGGAGTCGAACCCGACGGTGGATACCCGGATCAACGGCACGCTCAACCTCGGCGAACTCTCCAAAGCCTTTCCGGTAGAAGGTGTGCAGGAACTGGCGGGGATCATCAAGGCCAATATGACGATTAAAGCCTCCATGAACCAGATCGACCAGCAGCAATACGATCAGGTAAACATGGCCGGCGACTTCGCCATGACGGGCGTGAGTTACCGCGCCGCCGATATGCCGCCGGTAAAAATCAATCAACTCACCACCAGCCTGACGCCACAACGCGTTGATATACAAACGTTCGACGCCAAACTCGGCAAAAGCGACCTGCGCGCCTCCGGCAGTATCGACAACCTGCTGGCCTATTTCAGTACCAACAAAACCATGCGCGGCAACCTCAACTTTTCGTCGGCTTACTTCGATGCCAACGAATGGATGGAAGAGCCCGAACCCGCCGCCACGGCCTCCAAAGTGCCCAGCGACGTGCCCGCAGCCGCCTCGGAAAAGGTGTTCGACCGCTGGGATTTCATGATGGATGGCAAGATCAATAAACTCAAATATGACGTGTACGACCTGTCGGACGTGAGCATGAAAGGTCATTTTATGCCCAATAAAATGAGCATCGACGATTTCGGCATGAAAATCGGCGGCACCAGCGACCTGCGCGGCTCCGGCCAGATCCTCAACGCATGGAACTATCTGTTTGATAACCAGACTGTTGCAGGCACCGTCAACCTGCAATCCACGTATTTCGACCTGAACCAGTTCATGACCGACGATGCGCCGGCTGCCGGATCCAGTGCCGCCTCCGCCCCGCCCGCCGAATCGGTGGTGCCAGTGCCGGAAAACATGGACATGACGATCAACGCCAATTTTGCCAAGGTCAAATACACCACTTACGATCTGAACAACCTCGACGGCAAGATTATCGTGAAAAACGAGGTGGCCAAACTACAGGACTGCACCGCCAACCTGTTGGGCGGTCAGGTGGGCCTCAACGGCGAATACAACACGCAAAATCTGGCCAAACCGTCGTTCAACATGGACATGGCCCTGCAAAACATGGGCTTCAAGGAGTCGTTCCAGAATTTTGTGACGGTAAAAACCCTCGCCCCGGTGGCACAACTCATCGACGGCAAATTCAACACGACCCTGTCTATCAGCGGCCTGCTGGGTAAGGACATGACGCCGGATTTCAACACGCTGTCCGCAGCCGGTTTTCTGGAAACGATCAGCGCCGTGTTCAACAATTTCAAACCGATGAACAACATCGCGGAGAAACTGAACGTGGAATACCTGAAAAAACTGGAACTGGGCAATACCAAAAACTGGTTCGAGATCAAGGACGGCCGCGTCACCATCAAACCGTTCAACGTACAGGTGCGCGATATTTCCATGCAAATAGGCGGCTCGCACGGACTGAGCAGCGAGATGGCTTACCAGATCGTCACCAAAACCCCGCGCAAAACCCTGGAAAAGAGTGGTTTGGGCGCCGTCAATACCGGCCTGAATTTCCTGTCCAAAGAAGCCTCCAAAGCGGGTGTCAACATCGCGCAGGGTGAGTTTATCAACGTGCGTTTCGACCTCACAGGCTCCCTGTTCAATCCGAAAGTGGGTATGAAAATACTCGGTTCCGACGGACAAAGCACGATCAAGGAAGAAGCCGGCGCTACGGTACAGGCTACCGTCGATAAAGCCAAAGACTCCCTGACAAACGTCGCCAACCGCGAACTCGACAAGGCCAAGGATAAAGCCAAAGCCGCCGCCGACAGCCTCACCAACGTGGCCACCCAGAAAGCGAAAGAAGCCGCCGACAAAGCCACCCAGGAAGTAAAAGACAAGGTGGGCGAAAAGGTAGGCGACGAAGTGAATAAAAAAGCCGGCGAAGTGCTCGGCGACCAGGGCCAGAAAAAGGTGGAAGACGTGAAGAAAAAACTGGACGACTGGGATCCGTTTAAGAAGAAGAAAAAGAACTGATTTCTGGTTATCCGTTATTGGTTATTTGTTATTAGTGCTGGTCACTTTCGGCCACTCTATTCGATTCAGCCAAGCATTACCACCCTAATAACCAATAACTAATAACCAATAACAAAAATGAGTATTCCCATCTGGAAAAAATGGCTCTCCCACCTCACGCCCCTCACACTCGAGGAAACGGCGTCGGAACAGAATCCCGAACTGACCGTGCTGCTGTCGCGCGGGCGGGTACAGTTGCTCAGCGGCAACGCCATTTACTCCTGGGATGACCTGTACCAGAATTTTCTGATCGCTTTTGATCGGCTGAAGATCGAGGACGAGGCATTTCAGGACGTGCTGGTGCTCGGTCTCGGCCTGGGTTCCATTCCCTACATGCTGGAAAAGGTGTTCCACCGCGACTACTATTACACCGCCGTGGAATGGGATGAAACCATCTCCGAACTGGCCAACAAGTACACCCTATCCCGCCTGAAAAGCGCCGTAGACGTGATTACCGGCGACGCGGAAATTTTCGTGGACGTGACGGAAGAACAATACGACATGGTGATCATCGATATTTTCGAGGATGAGATCACCCCGCCGCAATTCTGTACCGTTGAATTTCTGGAAACTTGCCGCGACTTGCTGAAACCCAACGGCATGATCCTGTTCAACCGCCTGCACGGAGAAGACAGCGCCGTGCGGAGTGTAACCGAGCGTTTTTTTGAACGCACCTTTAAAAAGGTATTTCCCGAAGCGGCGTATATCGACACGAAGGGGAACTGGATTTTGTGGAGCCGGAAACCTTGATGGTAGTACCTCACCCTACCGGCAAATAAATATCAAACGTCGCACCCTGCCCCAGTTCGCCCGTAGCAGTAATTAGCCCGTGGTGGTTTTCCACAATTTTTTTGACGATGGCGAGCCCGATACCCGTACCGGCATAGTCCTGCCTGCCGTGCAGGCGCTGAAAAAGTTCAAAAATCCGGTCGCTGAAATGTTGTTCGAAGCCGATGCCGTTGTCGGCGATGCGGATATGACAATAGATGACCTCCGGAGAAAGCTTAGGATTGGGGAGTTTTGCGCCCCTGGCGATGTTGTCCGTTATTTTGATGAGCGGGAGGCGTGCGGGGTCCGAAAATTTCAGGGCATTGCTGATCAGGTTTTGCAGCAGTTGGCGGAACTGAAAAGGTATAATCGGCACGTCGCACAGATTCGATGCTTCGACGGTGGCATGTTTGTGCAGGATTTCCTCTTTCAAATCGTCTTTCACCTCCTCCACGATCGTGTTCAGGTTGGTGATTTCGAATTTTCGTTCGCTGGTATTGGTTCGGGAATATGCCAGCAGGTCGTCGATGAGCGTCTGCATGCGTTCCGCCGCATTTTGCATTCTTTTAAATAACTCCTTGCCATTGGCGGACAGGTTGTTGTGTTCTTTGTCGATGATCCGGGAAGCGAAGGTCTGGATTTTACGGAGCGGCTCCTGCAGGTCGTGGCTGGAGATGTAGGCGAATGATTGCAGTTCCTTGTTCATTTTGTCCAGTTCGAGGTTGTTCTCCTCCAGTTCACGGGTGCGTTCCAGCACCAGCCGTTCCAGTTCTTCGGCAAAGGTTTTTTGTTCCTGAATATCGGTGCTGGTGCCTACCCACATGCGGATTCTGCCGTGTTCATCTTTTTGCGGCACGGCGCGGCTCAATTGCCAGCGGTATTCGCCGGTGTGTTTGCGGAAGCGGTGTTCGAATAAAAAATCCTTGCCTGTGGTGACCGACAACATCCATTCCCGGATGTTCCGTTCCCGGTCGTCGGGATGTACGATTTGTAGCCAGCCGTCTTTGTCGAGTTGTTCCTGCGTCAGGCCCGAATAATCAAAAACGGAGCGGTTGAAGTAGTTCAGGTTGCCTTGCACGTCGGCCGTCCAGATGTGCTGGGGCAGAGAATCGGCCAGGAGACGGAACCGTTTTTCGCTTTCCTGCATCTGTTTGTTCAGCAATGCCTGCGACGTCACTTCGGTAGCGATGATGCCGATACCGTCCACTTCGCCGAATATGTTTTTTTGCGGATAGAGTAAAAAATTGTAGTACCGGAGTTGCATTGCACCGTTCTGGAGGATGTTGACGGGCGTTTCTACGGCATTGAACGGCACACCCGTTTGATACACCCTGCTGAAAACTTCCCGGTATCCCTGTTCGGCCAGTTCGGGCAGCGCTTCGAAATAGGGTTGCCCCATAATGCTTTTGCCTTTCCCCCAAATCTCGATAATAGCGTCGTTGGCAATAGTGATGATCATATCCTCCCCGTATAAAATGCCAATAGCCGAAGGGGACGAATAAATCAGGTTGTGGTAGCGGGATTGACTTTCTTCAATTTTCTTTCGCGACCATACCCGTTCCGTTACGTCGTTCACGGTGGCGATCACACCGGACACCTTGCCTTCCGGGTCCAGCAAAGGAGAGTATTCGAAATCGACATAAAACGTTCGTTTTCCGCTCTCATCCTGGACGTAGGAAACGGCTTCCGATTCGCGGTATACTTCCCCAGTTTTATAAACCTGGTCGAGCAGCGCCGGGAATTTCTGATCCTTTATTTCCGGAAAAACGTCGACAAATCTTTTGCCGGAAAGATCCTGACCCACCCTATTCCACCTTTTCAGCATGGCCGTATTGGCAATTTCGATAATCTGCTCCGGACCTCTCAACACCACCATGGCCATAGGCGCCTGGATGACCAGGCTACGAAACCAGGCCTCGCTCGCTTCAATTTGTCTTCGTGCATTCACTTGCCAGGTCACTTCGGAAGCCACGGCTATAATACCGGAAATAGTGCCGTCGGGTTCTTTCAGCGGTTCGTACACGAAATTGATATAGGTCGTTTCCAGGTTTCCGTTGCGTGGAAGTTTGACGGGCCTTTCATAGGCAACGTATTTTTCGCCGGTGTGGAATACGCCGTCTATCAGTTCTTCCAGCCCTTGTCCTTTTGCCTCGGGCAAACCTTCGAAAATGGGTTTCCCGCTGACTTCGTTTTCCGTTTTGCCCCACAATTCCAGCATGCGTTCATTGGCAATTTCGACCACGTGTTTTTTTCCTTTAAAAATGCACATGGCCACGGGCGCCTGTTTGATGTTGTTCAGAAAACGCCGGTTCGTTTCTTTCACCTCGTCCTCCATGTACCTCCTCTCCGTGATATTCTTGCCGATCGTGGCATATCCGGCAGGCTTTCCGGCAGCATCGGTGAGCAGTACGACATTGTAAATCATCCACAGCGTTTCACCCGTCTTAAAATGCCTGAAACGGATTTCACATTCGTTTTTACCAGATTTTATTACCTCGGGGAAAAACCGTTTTGTAATAAAGTCCACGTCTTCCGGAAAGAAAAAATCCTGCACGCGGGTTTGTTGCAATTGCTCCAGCGAATCCAGTCCCACCAGTTGAAGTCCTTCCGTGTTTACATAGGAAGGCACAAAATCCATATCGCAGATCCCGATAAAATCCGTCATGTTCTCCACTACAAACTGAAATAGTTCGGGTGGAACGGGCGGCATATTCTTTTCGGGGTTGTTGATCTCCATTCATTCTTTGTTTATACTTCAATTACGAAAAAACGCATTGGATGGTATTAAAAACTGGGCAGTCATTTGCAGGCGGCAAACTGATAAAAGTAGTGTTCCCTCAAACAAATATAATATTAAAACGGCAGCGTGTAAGAGTGGTTTCCGGCAGTGTATTGTTAAGAGAATATGGTTGTCAAATGTCATTTAGGAATAATTGGGAACCCGAAGGAGTGTTTGTATGTTTATGGCCGCTCAATCCATTCGTTATGAACGTACAACAATCCTACAACCTCTGGTCTGCTCAATATGATACGAATAAAAACAGGACCCGCGATCTTGAAGCCCGCGTATTAAGGTCAACCCTGCAAAATATTCCGGTAAATAACTGTCTGGAAATAGGCTGCGGCACCGGCAAAAACACGGAGTGGCTGGTTAGCCAGGCAGCACGCGTTACGGCGGTAGATCTGTCGGAAGGGATGCTGGACGTAGCACGCAGCAAGATCGCGTCGGCCCGGGTGGAATTCCGGCAAGCCGATATTACGCAGGACTGGGATTTCGGTGCAGGTGATTACGACCTTGTCACGTTCAGCCTGGTGCTGGAACACATCGAACACCTGGAGCCCGTTTTTCGGGAGGCCGCACAGGCGCTTGTTCCCGGCGGCTACGTGTATGTAGGTGAATTACACCCGTTTAAACAATACACCGGCACCAAAGCCCGCTTCGATACGGAGCAAGGCCGGCAGGAAGTGCCTTGTTTCAATCATCATATTTCCGATTTCCTTCAGGCTGCGGAAGTAAACGGGCTGGAACTGGTGCAACTGGAGGAGCATTTCGACGACGACGATCGGACGACCATTCCCAGGGTTGTGACTTTTTTGATGCGGAAACGTTGATATTTTTGCGGCGCCCTTTTTTTATAACCACAAGGGCTCCAGGGCACGAACACCCCAAACTTCGGGTCATCCGTTTTCCATCGTTTAAACTACAACACGTTCATGAAACTCCTGTCCGTTTTCATTGCCTTGCTATTTTCCCTCCAGTGTTATGCCGGCGGCCCCGAAATGGTTGTTTACAAAGCCAAATACGTGCTTAGAAACGGAGAAACCGTTACCGGATCCATTCTGGTCATTGATATGGATGAACATTCCCACCTCGATGATAATACGCATATCAACAAATTCTGCAACGACCTGGAGTTTCAGCGGATGATCAATACCTATTTTTACAACGAGCGGCATCAGATCGAATTCACCGTTTACAAAAATCTGTACAACGTTAAATACAATAAATCAGCCTTATTAAACCAGCCCAACGGATCGCCCATGCCTTGCATGTTTTCGGATTCCAGTTCGCTTGTTTCCCTGAACCTGGACAGCGTTAAATATACCGTTTTCCTGAGCGCGGAAATTCCCGACTGGCACCCGGAGATCAGTTTTCAGGTGTTCGACGAACGCACCAGCCGGAGGATGCAGGACAATGAAGTGCTTAATTTCACCTACCTGTACCACGATCCCGTTCCCGAAACGCCCGGTGGAAACGATTATCATGTTTTTAACGGCTATCTGGCATTGAATTACAACAAAGACATTTCCCTTGCTCAACTTAAAAAGGAAGTAGAGCGCATATCCCCTGAAATCTATGCCCTGGAACTACAATTAGTCCGTGATCAGAAAATACCCGGAGAAAAGTATTACCGGGAAAAGCAACGCATTGCCCAGTCTATCATGTCGCGGCTCCTGCAAAAAGGTATTGTTCTGTTAGAAGTTATTGACATCGGTTAACCCGGACTGATCTCCCGGATCACCTTCGCCGGGTTTCCATACGCAATCACGCCTGCCGGGATATCCCGTGTCACCAGCGAACCTGCCCCGATAATGGAACCTGCTCCAATCGTGATCTGGTCGACGACTGTTGCACCCGCACCAATTGTTACGCCCGCGCCGATACGGCAGGCGCCCGCAACGTTGGCGCCCGGATTAACCGTAGCGAAGCGCTCCAGCACGGTATGGTGACCGATGCTGACGTTTCTGTTCACCACCACAAAATCCTGTAGTTCGGCAAATGGCGCCACTACCGACAAAGGGCTGATATGTACGCCCCGGCCTAGCAGGGCGGTTAGTGCAACCACAGCCGAAGGATGAATGGTGTTGAAATATCTGTCTTCCGTAATACCAAACCGTTCCCGGAAAAATTCAAAAATGGGCCGACGTCCCTTACCAATAGAACCGACGATGCAGGGAACCTCCGGCGCAGGTGTCCAGTCGCTGTAAAAATGAACTGCACTGTGTACGCCCGGCGTTTCGAATGCATACGCCAGGGAGGTATTTTGCTCCGGCGGCAGATTGGCGATGATGTCTGCGCGCAGCTCCTGTTCCGGGCACATGGCTGCCAGGCAGTCGAGTAGCACCGAGATGCCGAAGTTGCTTTGGCCCAGGATTTGGAATTGATGCATGATGGTTAGGTTTATTATTATTGGTTATTGGTTATTGGTTATTAGGTTGGTAACTTTTGGCCTTGTTGCTAACCGGATCCAAGGGTTACCAACCTAATAACTAATAACCAATAACTTCTTCATCTCCTCCGCATCCGATTATAAAACCCCATTGCTCCGAACTCCGCAGGCGTCATGATTTTCCGTTCGAAGAGGTCGGCCAGGTCGTGCACCTTTTTCACCAGTTCGATATTGGTAGCCAGGTGGTTGCGGCCGGCATCGCGGTAAATATTGTCTTCCAGGCCGATGCGCACCCCGCCGCCGTTGGCAACAGCCATGGCTGCTGCGGGCATTTGCTGGCGTCCGATACCCCCGAAGGCCCAGTAGGCGCCCTTGGGCAGCAGTTGCAGGGCCAGGCCGAGTTCGGACAGGTTGGCCTGGATACCGGAGATATTTCCGGCAATGATATTGACGTAAAACGGCGAGCGGATCAGGCCTTTTTGCACCAGGTAATTGCCGTAATGCAGCATACCCAGATCGAATACCTCCATTTCCGGGTGCACACCTTTTTCAATCATGGCTTCAGCCAGCAGGCGGATCATCTCCGGAGAATTGACGCTGGCCTGGCCGGGAAAGTTGAGCGAACTGAGGGTGAGGCTGCCCATGTCGGGGTGCAGCGACAGTACTTCGGAGCGTTTTTCGAATTCATTAAAATTGCGTCCGCTCAGGCTGGCGCACAGCACCAGATCAGGGCAATGGCGACGAATCCCTTCGAAAATTCGGGCGTAAATGTCGGCTTCCCAGGTGGGCTTGCCGGTTGTTTCGGAGCGTGCATGCAAGTGTACCAGCGTGATACCGAGTTCGGCCGCCTCGTGTACCTGCTCTACTATTTCAGCCACGGAAATCGGGACGTGCGGCGTCATTTCCTTGGTAGGTACCATGCCGGTCGGCGTGAAATTGACGATTAAAGGGGTGGTAACACTCATGAGGAATACATAAAATGGAGCGCAAAGGTGTTAATTTATATGCTGATCGCGAAATGCCCAGCCGTTGTTTCTGCTCCCGAGCGCTTCTCCTGTTTTCAGGAGGATTGGAAAAATGACAAATACCGTCCAGATGATCAGGTTTCTTGGCAAGTAGTGGTAAAGAAGGTTCAGCCCAAAGATCGTGCCCGCAAAAAGAATGCACAACAACGAATACAATACCGGAACCTGTATTGGTGCATAGCGTTTGACATGTCGTTTTTTCAATTCGTCCAGTTCTTTGAAATAGGCCTTGTTAAAAAACTGTTTTTTATCGGGAAGAAACCCAAGCAGCATCTCCACGTTCCTTGCAATATACATACTGGAAACGCCCAAAAGAAAGTATTGTAAGAACTGGTAACCCGCCCGTGCCATTCCCTCCGACGTTTCAATGGTACCGCTGTTAAAAACCTTGTATATATTGTCTGCGGCAAATACGGCCATCAGCAACGAACTCCAAATGCTCAAAGTAAGCCTGCTTGCCCTGGAATGTGGAGCATAAGAAAAGGCGTGGTAGAGACTTATAGTAACGAAAGGAAGTCCGACCAACATCAGTACCACCATAAAAGGCGAATCGGGTCGGAACAATTTCAAATCGGCCATCCAGTATATAATAGCCATCGACTGCATCAGGGTGATACCTTCGGTCAATTTAACCGTTACTTTTTCACCGCTTTCAACAATGGCCAGTAAGATAAAAAAACTCAGAAAAGTGTAGGGCCATATCGTCATATGCTCCTCAAAGTGGTATTCGTGTTCGCGTCTTCCGGGCAAAAAAGAAAAAAAACTCAGCACCAAGGCGACCATGGCGACCAACAAAATACTTGTCCATTTTTTTGCCACTTTCTTAAATTCAAAAACGAGGCCTGCCAACATGGCCAGCATTTGAAGCGGCAACAGCCTGCCGATGGAAATACCACTCCATGCCATGGCAAATACGATCAACAGCAACACAAACAAACAAGCGCCTGCCGCGTAGTACAGGATGTTGTTATTGGGTTGCTGCTTTTTAACCGGTTTGGGGGAATGCCTACGCATCTGCTACAGGCTGTTGTTCGCCATTTCATCATCAAACTCCCCTTCCCAGCGCGCTACCACGGCCGAAGCCAGGCAGTTGCCCATCAGGTTGACGCAGGTACGACCCATGTCCATCAAGGCATCCACGCCGAGGATGATGGCAATCGGCCATTCCGGAATGCCGAATTGATTGACCGTAGCGGCCAGGATGACCAGTGATGCCCTCGGTACGCCTGCCACACCTTTGGAAGTGAGCAGCAGGGTGCCCATGAGCGCCAGTTGCGTTTCCCACGACAGGTGCATGCCGGCGGCTTGCGCACAAAACACGGAGGCCAGCGACAGGTACAGCGTGGAGCCGTCGAGGTTGAAACTATAACCGGTGGGTAGTACGAACGAAACGATCTTGCGCGGCACCCCGAATTTTTCCATTGCAGCAAGTGCCTTCGGAAGAGCCGCTTCCGAACTCGCCGTAGCGAATGCCAGCGAAGCGGGTTCGTAAATAGCACGGAAAAACTTTCCGATCGGGATTCTGAACAGCAGCAGTACCGGAATAAACACCAGCATGATAAAGATGAACAAGGCTACATACAGGGTACCAAGCAGTTTGACCAGGTTCCACACCACGTCGAAACCCATCGTGCCGATGGTGTAAGCCATGGCGCCGCCCACGGCAATGGGCGCGAAATACATGATGATACCGGTGAACTTGAACATCACCTCGGTGAGCGATTCCGTCCAGTCGAGCATGACCTTGCGGTGGTGCTCGGGAATTTCACGAAGTGCGAAACCGAAGATCAGGCTGAAAATTACAACCTGCAGAACGGCGCCTTCATATATCATTTTGGCTACGTTCTCCGGGAAAATGTGCAGAATGACAGATTTCCAGTTCTGTTTGACCGGAGCGGGCGGCGAAGAAAGTTCCTTGCCGTGGAAAAGCAGTTTGGCTGTACCTTTCACGGAATCGACCTGCACGTTAAGGTCTGTTGCAGGCAGAAAAACGGGTTCCGCAGCCGGCGATTTGATGGCGATGCCTTCACCCGCTTTTGAAAAATTGATAGCAGCCAGCCCAATTACCAGGGCAATGGAAGTGGCCGCGATGAAATAGGTGAAAGCCTTTGCGCTCATGCGCCCCACCTGTTTGGAATTACTTTGACCGGCAATACCAACGACCAGGGTACCGAACAGCAATGGCGCAATAACCGTTTTGATCAGTTGAATAAAGATCTTGCTCAGTATTTCGAGGTTCGAGCCCACTTTTGGGAAATCGTACCCGACGGCCATGCCGATCACCATACTCAGCAAGATCCAGGTAGTCAGGGAGTTGTTGCGATATCCATAAATACAAAGGGCTCCGATCGCCCACCAGCGGGCGCCCACCAGAACGCCGGGTTCAATCGGGATTCCAACGGAAGGCAACAGATGAAGACCGGCCACAGCGGCAACACTTAAAATGGCAAACCAAAGTGATTTGGCAGATTTCATATAAGGAGAAAGGATTTTAGGCGGCTAAAGTACAAGTTAATTGCACTTCGCAGCCCCTTACATCGTACCCAGTTTGAAAATACCGCCGATGATCAGGCAGGCAAGCGCCGCCGCCGCAACAATACCGCCCAGCGATACGCTGAACAGGGCCAGACAAAGGGCCAGACCCAGGCCGAAAAGCCCGGTCCACAGGAGCCGGTCGGGCAAATCGGAGGCGTTGCCATGGCGTATTATCTTTTTCCAGAATCGCTGGATCTTTTGCATTTTCCGTTCCGACAGCCTGCTTGTCCGAACGGTTGTTTCCGTAAATCCGTTTAAGGGCATCGCTGCATGCAGGCGGGGAAAGTAATCCAACCCACACAACAGGAAAAGTATGAGAAAGCGCTTTTTCATATTTGATTTTAGTTGCCGGTTTTAAAAAACGCAAGTCGACGTAGCGCGGCTTTCTAGCCGTCAGGATGGCGCCATTTATGGCAACGGTATGTTCTGGCGGGACATAAATGTCCGCCATCCCGACGGCTTAAAAGCCGTGCTACCGTAAATATCACTGGATTGCTCAATAAAAATCCCGAATTTTCTCATCAGGGAAAATTCGGGATAGTTCTATTCCGGGAATATCGGAGTGTCAGGCTCAATGAAAATCAGGAACCGGCTAGGCCAATTCCTCATCCGTCAGTTCTACCACCTGCTGTGAATCGCCCCGGCGATTGCGCCACCACCACACGCCGATACTTCCGACGAGCAGATAAGGCAACAAAAGCATATACAGGATACCGGCGTTGAGGCCGCGAGGGTCGCCGCCGCCCGATTTGAGGTTGGCTTCCGCAGATCCTTTACACATGGCGCATTGCGCAGCAATCGGATCGATCAGTGCCGCCACACCAATCAGCAGCAGGACAAGAGCGGCTACTTTGAATGTTTTATTTGCCATGTTTATATTGAGTGTTAAAATCGTTGTGGAATGAAATTGGTTTTGAAGGGACAACAACGTTTAAGAGGGTGTGTTTAGATCATGTTCGGTATTTTTTTGCTAAACACGAAACACAAAAAACCAAACACACTCAATAATACGGTTTCAGCATCAGATAACAAATCGGGCCGGTAATAGCCACGTACAGCCAGAGTGGAAATACCCAGCGCGCCATTTTGCGGTGGCGTTCGATCTGATTCGTATAGGCCCGGTTGAACGTAAGCAGCACCAGCGGCAATGTAACCGCAGCGAGCACGACGTGTGTGAGCAGCAGGAAAAAGTATACCGTGCGGATCACACCGGTTCCGCCGAAACGTGTTTCAGGTGTCGTAAAATGATACAGCACGTATGAAACCAGAAACAATGCCGAACATACCATCGCCAGGTAAATGGCCTTGCGGTGTTGCTCGATCTGTTTGTTTTTAATGTAATAGAGGGCCACCAGCAAAATTACAGCCGTAATGGCATTGAGCGTGGCATGGATAGGCGGCAGAAAATGGAAATCGATCCCCAGATCGATTTTAACCCGGCGCATGAGTCCGACAAGCAGCAAAACCACTACCGAGACCACATATGCGGCCACATTCAGCCTTTTTTCCAGAAGTATATTCGATTGTAAAATTGACATGATAAAGGTGATTTTTTATGATCACGTGGGGTTGGAGGAGGCGAGGATGTGAGTATTCGGGTGGATGAGTTCAAATACTCGAATCCTCATATCCTCTATTTCACATAGGGCAGCAGCATCGCAACGTGTTCCACCAGCCTGCCGAGTTGTTTTTCGTCGAGGGCGTCGTAGTAGCGGCGAATCTGCCCGGAAGTATCCGTCACCGCGTAGTATTCCTGCGCCGGCTGAATACCTTCTTTTTTACAGTATTGTTCGTATCCGTAATCGATAATCACGCGCCAGTCGTCGAGCGCGCCCGTCCACACCCAGGTAGCGTAGTCGGCGGAAGGCAGGGTTTGTTTATAGGAAGTGAACTCAGCGGTACCGCCTTCCGCAATCATACCGAGCCGGAAGTCGGGACGGATTTGCTCGCCTATTTTGCCAAACTGGGTAAAGAGCCGTTCGCAGTCGTCGAGGATCTTTTTGTTGGCAGGCGTGAGGTCCGGATTTTTACCAAAAATATGAATGACCGCCACACTGCTTTCCAGCCTGTTCTGGCGTTCGCCGCCGGGAAGGATCAGATAGGCCGGGCGAATTTTTCCGTACTGGCCCAGTTCCGAAACAGCCGCCTTGCGCCAGTTCCATCCGCTGCGCATATACAGGTAGGATGCGCCGGGCAAGCCGACCAGGATGAGAAAGAGGATCACACCGATCACAATTTTGCGCGATCGGGGCGCAGGTTGTTCTTCAATATTGCTCATCGTATCAAAATCAGTTAACCAACAAAAAAGGCGGGATGTTGTTGCCCGCCTTTTTTGTTTTAGCCTTTATAATATGAAGCACCGGGCAAGAGGTATCCGGTAGGTTTTCCCGCCGGCGCCGGTTGCACCACTTCTTCATTTTTCTCTTTAATGAGTTCGCGGCGTGCGCCCCAGGCACTACCTTCCTGAAAGAAGGCGATAATGGCCCAGATGAGCAGCGTGACCGGTAACAGTACGCTCAAAACCAGCCCGCGCAGCTCGTACGCCATGTGCATGAAGTAAAAGACGATGAAATAGGCTTTATAAATAGAGAAACCTACCATGAGCGCCATGTACAGATAGTGTCCGAAGCCATGCTTGAACTCCACGCCGTGGATCAGGTGGCCTTTCGCCAGTAACGCGATAAATACCTCGACGATCGTGATCGCTCCGAGCAGCATCAGGCCCTTGAAAACAAGCGCCTTTTGTTCTTCATATGTTTGATGTCCAGCCATTTGTTCAAAAACGGTTGTGATGAGTTGGAAAATGAGTGTTTCAGCCGGTGAATATTACAGCAGGTAAAAAACGAGGAATACGAATACCCAGACCAGGTCGACGAAGTGCCAGTAGAGGCCGATCTTTTCGATCATCTCATAGCCGTTTCTGCGTGCGGCATAAAGCCCGCCGGCAGCATTGAGCATGATGATCGTCAGGAACAACACCCCGGAAAATACGTGGAAACCGTGGAAACCTGTGATGAAAAAGAACAGGGCGCCAAAGGCTTTGGGACCAAAAGCCGCTTCGGTAGTCTGACCGGCATAAGCGCCTGCAGTGTAGCGGATTTTCGGAACGTCAAATTTGCCATCATGCTTGTGCAGCAGGTAACTCTCGTCTTTTTTGAACGTTTTCGGCGTGCCGTCGGCGTTTTTAGCCTCGGTGCCATCGGCATTCAGGTAAATGCCGTCGGCAATGTGCCGTCCGAACGGGTTCTGACTGACCGTCATGTTTTCTCCGGCAATCAGGGTGGTCCATTCGTATGCCTGGCAGCCGAGGAAACTCGCGCCACCCAGAATAGTCAGGAACATCCAGAATACTACGCCACGGGAATTTTCCCGGTGACCTTCCTGCACGGCACGCACCATGGTAACCGAACTGAAGATCAGGATGAAAGTCATCACCGTAACGAATACCAGGGGCAAATGTCCTTTTACAAAAGGAAAGGATGCGAACACGAAATCCGCTTCCGGCCAGGTCGGCATACTGAAACGAAGGGCGCCATAGGCGATCAGGAATCCGGCGAATGTAAATGCATCGGATACCAGGAAGTACCACATCATCAGTTTGCCGTAAGTGGCGCCCATGGGTTCGGCGCCGCCTTCCCAGAGTTCGGCTTCGTTTACGTCGTCGTGCGTTTCGTGTGCGTGTGTAACAGAAGTATCTGCCATGATAATCAAACAGTTATGTTATTTAAGTGCGGAGCCTTTTTTCAGTGCGAAGTGCGAAGTTGACAGTGCGAAGTCGTACATTTTTTAGTGCGAAGTGCGAAGTCAACAGTGCGAAGTCGTACACCTTCAAAGCCTCCAATCAAAATTCAATCCATAAAGCCCTGAAAGGGCGAAAGCATCAGCCCGCGCCAACGGCGTGGGTATTCGTGGTATTCGAGGATTTTCGTGGGGTTTGGATGGTATTACGATTGTAACAGAAAAAACACAATCAGATACACCCACAGCACATCCACAAAATGCCAGTATTGTACCACCAGTTCGAAACGCAGTTTCCTGCGCGGCGTAGGTTTAAACGGCAAAATAAAAGCATGCAGCATAGCCATCGTCAGCGCGCCCAATCCACCCAGTACGTGCGCCGCGTGCAGCCCCGGAATCACAAACATAAAAGAACTCGACGGATTCGCGGTAAAAGTAGCCCCGATAGCCGTCAGCGCCTCCCAGCCCTTGTATTGCAGGATCAGAAAAGCGATGCCCAGCAAAAAAGTTGCGATCAGGAAGCCTTTGTATTGTTTCTCGGCGCCGCGCACAAATGCCTTGTAGGACAAGTGAATCGTTACGCTGCTCAATATAATGACTGCCGTATTCAGGAGAAAGATATCGGGTATTTTAAACTCGAACCAGTTTCCGGAATTCCTGCGGACGATATACGCGCTGGTAAGCGCACCGAACATCATAATGATGCTGCCGATACCCACCCACAGGGCAAATTTGTGCTGATGTATTTTACTCCGGTTGTATTCCGGCGTTAATGCACCCATTTTTTTAAATTTATAGCCGGTCGAGCAGAATAACGATCAGAGAAAATGGCAAATGCATAAAAGAAATAAACATCTGCCGTTTGGCTGCCGCGCCCGAACATGTTTTAAAAAGTTTCCAGCAGTACCAGGCCCAATACAAATTAAGCGCATTGAGAATGATCATTGCCGTTATCCCTATCTCCCCCATCAGGTACCCTGCCGTTGCATTGCCTACCATCAGCAGGCAAAATACGAACGACAACAGGCCCGTTGTCTTGTCTTTTTCTCCGTTTTTAGAAGGCAGGAGGTAAAAACCTGCCCGCTTGTAATCTTCATCCGCCACCCATGCAACCGCCCAGAAATGCGGGAATTGCCACAAAAACTGCAACGTAAACAGCATAAATGCCGTCGAGGAAATATATCCTTCATAAGCCACACACCCGATAATCAGCGGCAATGCGCCCGGAATAGCGCCTACCAGTACCGACAACGGGGTTGTGCGTTTCATCGGCGTATACACAAACGCATAACTGATGAGCGACAAGGTGCCCAGAAAACCCGTGAGCGGATTGAATACCGACAACAGGCAAATTCCCAGCAACGCCATCAATCCTGCCAGCAGCACCGCCGTCGATACGCTCATCCGGCCCGTCACCACAGGCCGGTTGGCCGTGCGGATCATCATCCGGTCGTAATCGCGTTCCAGTACCTGATTCAGCGCATTGGCTGCACCGGTTACAAAAAAACCGCCCAGTGTCAGCAGGATCATACCTGCCCATGTTACCTGTCCTTTTCCAACGATGGCATAAGACATCACTGCTGAGAAAAGTACCAGGAGCGTCAGTTTGAACTTCACCAACAGGCCGAAATCCTTGAGGGACTGACCCATACCAACCGACACATATGCTGACTTGACTTGATTTCGGCTCATTTATTTTTTAAAACTTTCTGAGGATATGAGGAAATGCGTATCTGAAAAGGAGAAACTTGGCCCCTCAGATCTTCAAATCCCCAACAAATAATCAGTGTCCGTGGTCGTGTTCTCCTTCCCGAAGCGGTATGTATTGCGGAATGAATTCTTCTCCGTTTTTACCGTAATCGTACGCCCAGCGTTGTACCGTAGGCAGTTTGCCCGGCCAGTTGCCGTGTCCCGGTTCGATCGGCGTCGTCCATTCCAGCGTGTTGGCACCCCATGGGTTTTTGACCTTCAGTTTGCGGCCACTGAAAATCGAGTAGAAGAAATTCACGATAAACAGCACCTGCAGGAAGAATACTATGATAGCGGCTACGGTGATAAACTTGTTCAGGTCGGTAAAGTGTTTGAACGACTCGAAGTTTTCAATGCTGTAGTAACGGCGCGGAACACCTGCCATACCCGTATAGTGCATCGGCCAGAAAATAGCGTATGCGCCGAAGATAGTACCCCAGAAGTGTATCTTTCCAAGCGTCTCGTTCATGAAACGGCTGAACATTTTCGGGAACCAGTGGTAAATACCCGCAAACATGCCGAAGAACGCCGCAATACCCATTACGATGTGGAAGTGCGCTACAACGAAGTAGGTATCGTGCATTTGAATGTCGATCGCGGAGTTGCCGAGGAAAATACCCGTCAAACCACCCGAAATGAACATCGAAACGAAACCCAGCGAGAACAAACTGGCCGAATTGAATCTGAAATTGGAGCCGTAAACCGTTGATATCCAGTTAAATACCTTCACTGCGGAGGGTACCGCAATGATCAGGGTAAATATGACGAAGAAGTTCGAAATGAACGGATTCACACCCGACATAAACATGTGGTGCGCCCACACGATGAACGACAGGAAGCCGATCGCCAGAATGGAGAACACCATTGCGCGGTAGCCGAAAATCGGTTTGCGTGCATGTACTGACAGTACCTCCGAAACGATACCCATGGAAGGAAGGATAATGATGTATACTTCCGGGTGACCGAGGAACCAGAACAGGTGCTGGAACAGGATCGGGCTACCGCCCACACGGTCCAGGATCTGACCGCCTACCACGATTTCGCTGAGGTAGAACGAAGTGCCCATGCTGCGGTCGAACATCAGAAGCAGTACGCCCGAAAACAGTACCGGGAAAGACAATACACTCAGTACAGCCGTTACGAAGAACGCCCACATGGTCAGCGGCATGCGCCACATATTCATACCTTTCGTACGCAGGTTCAGGATCGTTGTGATATAGTTGATACCACCCAGCAGGGCCGAAATGATAAACAGCGCCATGGCTACAATCCACATCGTCATACCGGATGCCGACCCATCTGAGGCTTGCGGCAGGGCACTTAATGGAGGATAGGCTGTCCAGCCCCCGGAAAATGGCCCGGTACTCAGGAACAGCGACAGGAACAAGGTTACGCCTGCCAGAAAAAATGCCCAGTAGGAGAATGCATTCAGCAGCGGAGAAGCCATGTCGCGGGCGCCCACCTGCAATGGAATCAGCAGGTTGGAAAACGTTCCGCTCAGACCGGCCGTCAGTACGAAGAACACCAGAATCGTACCGTGCATGGTTACAAGGGAGTAGTAAAACTCCGGATCGAGTTTGCCGATGCCGGCGTCGTTCACCTGGATCCATTTACCGAGGAGCGGTTTCAACCATGCCATATCCGCTTCCGGGAAACCCAGTTGAAGACGGAAAATGATCGACATGGCAGCACCAATGAACGCCCAGAAGATACCCGTGATCAGAAACTGGCGGGCAATCATTTTGTGGTCGGTGCTGAAGATATAATGTGTCAGGAAATTTGACTGAAACTTATCGCCGTGGTGATGATCATGGAAATGATCGTCGTATCCCAATTCATGGGTATACTGTTCTTCCAGTGTTTCAACGGCGGTAACAACTTGTGCCATATCCGGGTGTTTTAAAATTGATTTGTATTATAAAACCTTCGTCAGGTCAGATGTTCTTCAAAAATGCAAAAGTACTTAAGGCAAGAGGCGATGACAATCGATGGTTGATTCAAATTATGACGCCAAGTTTTTTTTCCTGCCGGATGTTCAGATAGAACTCAAAATAGTGAATTCTGTTCTGCGGTTTTTCGCGCGATTTTCCTCCGTATCGTTTTCGCCCAGCGGTTTGGTGTCTCCGTAACCATGAGGCCGGAGGCGGCTGGAAGGAATTCCGCGGTCTGTCAGGTATTTCACTACAGATGCAGCACGCTGGCCGGATAGCGCCATATTGGCTGCCGGATCGCCCACATTGTCGGTATGCCCGGCTACTTCGATCACCAGCGACGGGTAAGTCGTCATGGCAGTTACCAGGTTATCCAGTTCGTAGCGGCTGTCAGCCGTGAGGGCCGAGGAACCGGTTTCGAAGTTTACGTGATTCAGTGTCAGCGTTTTAGCATTGATATCGGCCGATTCAACAGCCGCTTTGATGCTTTCACTGAAAGCCTTGGCACGCATGCCGACTTCCACAGGGAGGGTTTTACCCTTGTTCGGATCTTCGGCTTTATCCCGGATCTGAGTGAAGTAGAGGGATTCCTGTTTTTTGTACCACTGATCAAATTCTTCCTGTGAAACTACCTTGAAGATCCGTTTCATGGAATAGTGACCTTTTCCGCACAATTCTGCGCAGGCCAGTTCGTATTCGAATTTCTCCCAGCGCTTTGGTCCGGTTGGATCGGCGGCGTCGGCAGGCTCGTTGTATTCCGGGTACTTTCTCAATTCATTCCGGTATTCGGCCGTCGTTTTGATCGGCGTGAATACGAAGAACGTAGGCAGACCGGGAACGGCGTCCATTTTCACCCTGAAATTAGGCAGGAAGAAACTGTGCAGCACGTCTTTTGCAGTAATACGCACGCGCACTTTTTTACCTACCGGCAGGTACAACTCCTGGCCTGGCAGCACGTCGTCCCAGGTTTTCGGATCATTGAAATCCATACCCAACTGGTTGTTGGCCGTCGTGAGTTTGTAGTTACGCGTTCCGAGTTTACCGTCCGGACCCGGGTAGCGAATAATCCAGTTGAATTGCTGGCCTGTGGCTTCGATCTCGATGTAGTCCTCGTTGGGTTTCACATCGGCCATTACCGTGTTCCATGCATCCAGGCCGCGTACCACCAGAAAGGTCATTACAACAGCCGGAATAGCAGTCCAGATCATTTCGAGGCGGTTATCATGTGCCACGAACTGGGCTTTACGGCCGGCCTGCCAACGGTATTTGTAGGCAAACCAGAACAGCATGATATGGGTAATGATAAACACGATACCCGTGAAGAACAAAGTCCAGGCAAACAGACTGTCCAACATGTCGCCATGTTCGGATGCGCCCTTGTGCGGACCGTATCCCATCATTTCATTGCGATATGCCCAGGCAGACACAACAACGCCTACCAGAAACACAACCATGAAAACAAGCGAAAGCCAGCCATTCCATTTGCTGTTGTCGCGCATCACTTCCTGCTCACCCTTGATCTGCCCGGTGAGTTCCATTACTTTCCCGATTTGAACCAGTACGATGGACATCAGGATAACGCAGAGAATTATAATAAGCCCTGTCATTGAAAAAATTTTATTCCTTTAACCCGAAGGCGTTAAATTTGTTTATAGGTTGCTGGTTTATAGTTGATTATGTATAAACCTGACAAACCTTCACAGCATGACGTCCAGATCAATGATGGTCATCGTGTCCGTGATTTTCTTCTATTTCCGTGCTGATAAGCGTGCCTGTTTCGTGGTGCAAACTTTCATCCAGGTACGGATCTTTCCATGGTACCAGCGATGCACTGCTCAGTTTGTTGAAGAAAAAGAACAGGAACAGGCTCAGGAAACCGATCATGGTACCCAGTTCGAGGAAGCCGGGCAGCGTGAACCCTGCGCGATATCCTTTTTCTGCGTCGTGGCCTTCCCCTTCGCCATGTGCCGCCTCGCCATGTGCTCCGCCTTCATGCGGTGCTTCGGCTGTGGCGCCATGCGGCGCTGCGTGCGTTTCAGCGGGAGCGGCTTCGTGAGAAGCCTCCTGGTGTGCAGCAGGTTCGGCTGTTTCGGCAGGATGTGCTGCCATGCCCGTCGAATCTGTGGAGTGTTCTTCCGTTGGCGCCATTGTTTCGGCGGGTATTCCCTTTTCTATCGAGGTAGCCGGACGTTGTTTCACCTTACCTTCGGAAATTTCTTTCGCTTCGTGCGCCGCGATGCGCGCACCCGGTTTGATCATGTAGAAGTAATCCCACCAGTGGCCGAAGAATACAATCAGGGCCACGAAGAACATCGTACCGAATTTGCGCTTGGTATCGTTCCGCATCAGGATAAGGAACGGCGTTACGAAGTTGAGCAGCAGGTTACCCCAGAAAAGAATCGGGTAATGGTCCATACGTTCGCGGAAATAGATCGTTTCCTCACCGTTGTTGGCATACCAGATCAGCATGAACTGGTCGAACCACAGGTAAGTCCAGAAAACGGAGATACCGAATACGTATTTACCGATGTCGTGCAGGTGGTCGCGCGTCACATATTCGAGGTAACCGAGTGATTTCAGGTAAATGATCAGCATAACGGTCATCGACAGACCGCCGAGCCACATGGAGATCATGGAGTACCACGCGAACATGGTGCTGTACCAGTGCGGATCGATCGACATGACCGATTGCCAGATGAATACGGTGCTCAGAAAACCGCCCAGCGGGAGGAAAGAAGCCGCCCATTTGCGCTGTTTTTTGTAGTAAGCAAACGAGGGCGTTTCTTCTGTGTCCTGTGCCACCGACGCTTTGCGCAGGTTGTAAGCCCAGAAGAGCCATACACCCAGAAAGCCGAGCGTGCCCAGCGTATACCAGCTTGCATTCAGGAAGCCCGATTTGCCGGCGATAATTCTGTCGTAGATAGGGTTGGCCGGATCGGTAATGCCCGGTGTATTCCAGTGATAGAGGTGGTGGAAATGCCCCCACACGCCGATGACCAGAACTGCTACCAGAACGAGGCCTACCAGCATAAACTGGGACATGGACTCCCACACGCGTTTCACCAGCGAGTTCCAGCCTGCAAAAGCCGTAATTTGAGCGGAAAGGAAGAACATGGACGTGAACGCCATGCCGGTGAAGAACACCGTATTGTGCAGGTAGTTCGTCCAGAAACGGGTATGAAACTCGTCGTCGCCGATGAAGGTAAGAAGCAGGCACAGTGCGCCCAGTACCATACCGCCGATCAGGACGCTTTTGGTCTTGCTATCAAATACAAATTGCGTATTGGTCAGATTCATATCGCAAATTCAGGTCGAGCCTGATGAAGTTTGATGTTGAAATAAGGTTTGGTTTCGGGGTGGTCGGTCAATTTTCTTTTACTGTGGAACGATCACGGTGTGTCCTGCTCTCACAGGTCCGGATGCGGTGCCGCGGCCAGGCTGCTCTACGTTGCTCAGGGTATTGGCGGTTTCGCTATATTCCAGGTTTTTGGATTTGGCCTGCAACGAACGAATGTAGTGGATCACCTCCCAGCGTTCTTCGAACGACAGTTTATCGGGATAAGCGCCCATCACGTTTCTACCGTACATGATGGCGAAGTAGTAACGGCCGTTTCCGGCGCCTATCATATCGTCGCCGATCAGGTTCTTCGGTTGAGCCGGGTATTTGCTGTCGGGCATGGTAACGAGCCAGCCCTGGCCGTCGCCTTTTTCACCGTGGCAGATTCCGCAGTAGGTGTTGTACAACGGTTTTGCGCGGTCCAGTCCCGCTTTTGTAATCGGAACCGGATTGCCAATCATTTCATCTTCGCAACGGGCGCGATCGGCTTCCGTGTTTTCGTAGTAGAATGGCGCTTCACCGTTCGGAGAGGCTGCAATAGCGTTCGGAGCGTTTTTACCGCGGACGATATCCAGCGATCCCAGGCCATTGTAATAAACACCCGTCATACCGCGGGCGATAGAGCCTTCCACTTTTCCGTGTGGTTGCGACAATTGCGCCACCGTGCGTACGCTTTTATCGTCCCAGTGGTTCCAGTAGTACGCACTGTAGAGGTTTGCTTCGTATGCCACCTGGTGGTACATATCCGGCATGTACTCGTGACCGGTTTTGTTTTTACCCGCCGGCGAACAAAGGGAAAAAAGCCAGGCGAATAAAGCGACTCCGAGGATAGCGCCAATTACGTATTTCATTGATTATCTTATTGTTGATTCGTTGAAATTTGCTGTTTATGGTTTATTAGTTTATGGTTTATAAACGTATAAACCCATAAACTATAAACTTTCCTAAATCGTCTTCACATTGACTTCAGCAGCCTGACTCTGTGTGAAAAAACCTTTCAGTTGGTCCACGTCGTTGTCAGTAGAAGAAGTCACGTCAAATGCCAGACAAAACTTGTCGTCGGTGATCCGGTTATCCAGCGTTTTTGCTTTCACACCGGGCCACATGCCGCAAATGGTATAGAAAGTGATGGTCATACCCCAGGCTGCAAACAGAACCGTCATCTCGAAAGTGATGGGAATGAATGCCGGCACGGACCAGTATGGCTTACCGCCGAACACAATAGGCCAGTCGCGGGTGAATACCCAGGTCATGGTCAGGAATCCGAACGATGCACCGATGGCGCCGTAGATAAAGCCGAGATAATGCAGGCGGCTTTCATTCAGCCCCAGGATCGGATCGAGTCCGTGTACCGGGAACGGCGTATAGACGTCCATGATATCGAGGTGTGCAGCATTCGCCGCTTTCACCGCGCCTTTCAGATCTTCCTCGTCGTTGTACAGGCCGTAAAGGACTTTTTTACTTTCAGTAGCCATATTCAGAGTGATGGATAAGCAATTGATAGTTAGTTTTTTGAACGAATAGCCGCTTGCGCGTACTGCCGTTTTATTTTAGTGTTGCGCGCCTTTTTCAATTTCAGAAGCGCTGTGCGAAGAGTGGCCGTGGCCGGGTTTCGCATCGGGGCCGATGTACTGGTCGCCAGCCACTTTCAGAATGGCTTTTACCTCCGCAATGGCTACCACCGGTGCAACGCGGGTGAAGATCAGGTACAGCGTAAAGAACAGGCCCATCGTTCCGGTGAATATGGAGATTTCCACCCATGTCGGACGGTAGTAACTCCAGGAAGAGGGCAAATAGTCGCGGGCCAGCGTGGTGGCGATGATCACGAAACGTTCGAACCACATACCGATATTTACCACGATGCTCAGGAAGAACGTCCACCAGATGCTGCGGCGGATTTTGCGCGACCAGAACAACTGCGGGCTTACCACGTTGCAGAACATCATACCGAAGTACGACCACCAGTATACACCGAATACACGGTTATAGAAGGCAAACTGTTCGTAAATATAACCGGAGTACCAGGCGATAAACAATTCCGTCAGGTAGGCGACGCCTACGATCGTGCCCGTGAGCACGATTACCTTGTTCATCGATTCGATGTGGTTGACAGTAATATAATCTTCCAGTCGGAGCACTTTCCGGGTGATCACCATCAGCGTTTGTACCATGGCGAAACCGGAGAATACCGCACCCGCAACGAAATACGGCGGGAAGATGGTGGTGTGCCAGCCCGGAATAACCGACGTGGCAAAGTCAAAAGATACAATCGTGTGTACGGAAAGTACGAGCGGGGTAGAAATACCTGCCAGTACCAGCGACAGGGCTTCCCAGCGTTGCCAGTGTTTGGCGCTGCCGGTCCAGCCGAACGAGAAGAATTCATACATTTTACGGCGCATACCGGTAGCACGGTCGCGTACCGTAGCCAGGTCGGGCACCAGACCCGTGTACCAGAACAGCAGCGATACGGAGAAGTACGTCGAGATGGCGAATACGTCCCACAGCAGCGGAGAGTTGAAGTTTGTCCACAACGGACCGCGTGTATTCGGGAACGGGAAGATGAAGAACGCCAGCCATACACGTCCCATGTGGAAAATCGGGAACTGGCCGGCGCAAATTACCGCAAAGATGGTCATAGCCTCTGCCGCACGGTTAACACCCGTACGCCAGCGCTGGCGGAACAGCAACAGGATGGCCGAGATCAGCGTACCGGCGTGACCGATACCGATCCACCAAACGAAGTTGGTGATATCCCAGGCCCAGTTGATGGTGCGGTTGGCGCCCCATTCGCCGATCCCTTTCCATACTGTCCAACAGATGGCAAAAACATACAGCCCGAGAAAAGCGGCAGACAGTGCGAAGGCAATAATCCATTCGCGTGTCGGGCTTTTTTCAGTGGGTACACACAAATCCTCTGTGATGTTGTGGTAGGATTTGTTTCCCGTAATCAATACGTGCCGAACCGGCGCTACTGCTTGAGACATAATCGTGTTATCAATTATGAAGGATGATCTATAAGGTTGATGAGGGTTGATAAGGTTGATGAGGGTTGATATTCATCCGCTCGGTAGAGTTTGAATCGATCTTCTTTCGAGCCGATGAATATCAACCTTCATCAACCTTATCAACCTTATCAACAGTATTATTCATCTTTCATCATTTAAGAAAAGAGTTCTTCGTTGGTGTTGGTAACTTTAGCGGAATAGTTCACTGCCGGACGAACGTTGATTTCTTCCAGTACTTTATATGCCAGTTCCGCAGCCGCTTTCGTTTTTTTGTTTACTTCACTTTCCGGATTGTTCAGGTTACCGAACACGATCGCACCGGTTGGGCAAGCCGTCTGGCAAGCCGTGCGTACGTCGTTGTCCAGAATCGCGCGACCTTCGCGTTTGGCGGTCAGTTTGCCTTCCTGAATGCGCTGCACGCAGAACGAGCATTTTTCGATCACACCGCGCGAGCGAACCGTTACGTCCGGATTCATCACCATACGCGTCAGGTTGTCTGCATAGAACGGTTTGTCGTCGCCTTCCACATGGAATACGCGTTCTTCATTGGCAGGCCACAGGTCAGCCGTGGTATAGTCGAGCCAGTTGAAACGGCGCACTTTATAAGGACAGTTGTTGGCGCAGTAACGTGTACCGATGCAACGGTTGTAAGCCATCTGGTTGATACCTTCCATCGAGTGCGTGGTAGCGGATACCGGACAAACGTTCTCGCAAGGTGCGTTGTCGCAGTGCTGGCACATCATCGGT
>JAKQJD010000012.1 GCA_029561355.1 Bacteroidota bacterium
TGGGAACTGGCCACGGGCTGTCGCACCTCTTTTGTAGCCTGGTTCCTCAATGCCGGCGCCGTCATGGTCGGTTTGCTGCTCTGGCCGCGCGCTGTTTGGAAGGCGTTCCGGCGCGGACGAAAAACACGAACGAATCTGTACCACGATTTCGAATACGAGCCGCTGCTGGACATGGAAGTGGCGGAAGTGCGGGAACAGGTTGGGTTGGCGGAATAAGGGGTATCATGCTTTAAATACTTACAAATGCTTGATTATCAACACTGATAACTAATAACCAATAACCAATAACCAATAACTACTAACCAATAACATGCAAAATCTTCCATCATCCACGCTCTTCAACATCGCCCGGGCAGGCCGCTGGCTGTTCTGGACTTCGTTGGCCTATGCGGCGGTCCAGACATTTGCCATTATCCTGACATGGGAATTTGGAGGAAGAAATTACCAGCCTCATACCACCCGGGAATACATAAGATGGCATTTTCCGTCCGTTTTTGTAGTCATCAGCCTCATTGCGCCGCTTATTCCACTTTACTTGTTTCAATTCCATCTAAGAAAAGGATGCATACATTCCGACCCTGAGAGGATTGATAAAGGCCTGCATCATTTATATGGCTATGTGACCACGCTGGCTGTTGTATATGGCCTGAAACTGGTATTTGAATTCGGGATAAGCCAGATTTGGTAAGGGCGCCGTTTATGCCTGGAAATGACGACAATCATTTTCAAGACATATTTTTTCCAGCGCAGCGCGGCTGTCAAATCGGGGTACCTTTGCGATTAGGAAAAACTCCACTTATGCACTCCACTTCCGGTTCTGAAGAAGCCCTCTTTTACCTGTTTCTGGCCGCGGCTTTCGGCTCCTTTCTCGGCAATCTGAAAATTCGCGGCAACAGCCTGGGCGTCGCCACCGTACTGTTCGTCGGGCTCGCCATCGGCGCTGCACGGCCGGAGGTGAAGATCCCCGACGTACTCAAACTGCTCGGACTGGCCATTTTTGTATACAGCATCGGCCTGAGTTCGGGGCAGGCCTTTTTCCGGTCCATGAAAAGCCGCGGCGCCACCAATATGCTGCTGGCGTTCCTGGCGCTCAGTATTCTTAGCCTGGGTGTGGGCGTAACGGCGATTATTTTCGGATTCGACTCCTCGGGCGCGGCCGGTTTGCTGGCCGGCATCACCACCAATACGCCGGCGTTGGCCGGCCTGCTCGACGCCATTCAGACCCGTGGCGGCGCCGACGTGGAAGCCATGTCCAACAGCGCCGTAGTGGGATACTCCATTTCCTATCCCGTGGGCATCATCGGACTGATGGTGGCCGTGGCGCTCATGCGGCGGCTTCTGCGGATAGATTATGCAGCGGAAGCCAGGGCGCTCGGCAACGAATTTCCCAGCGGCCAACCCATCGTCAACCACACCGTGCAGGTAATGGAGGGCAAAATAACAGGTATGACGCTGCGGGATTTTATTAAACTGAACAGTTGCCACCTGATTTTCGGCCGGCTGCGCCGCAACGGAGAAAACAGCCTTTGCCATTACGACATGACGTTTCAGCCCGGCGACCTGGTGTCCATCACCGGCGAAACGCCCGAGGTGGAACGTGTGGAAAAGTTACTCGGCCAAACTATGGAACAGGATTTGTCCGACGACCATTCCGTATTCCTGATGCGCCGCATCGTCGTGTCGAACCCCAAAGTGGCCGGTAAAACCATCGCTTCGCTCAACCTGGCCGAGCAATATCAGGTGGTACTTACGCGCCTGCGTCGCGGCGACGTCGACACACTTATTTACCCGAATACCGTGCTCGAACTCGGCGACCGCATCCGGGTGCTGGCCCGCGAAAATGACCTCAAAGACCTCGAAAAAGTATTCGGCGATTCGTACGAGCACCTGAGCCACATCGACCTGTTGTCGTTCGGCCTGGGTATGGGACTCGGCATTTTGCTGGGTTCCGTGGAAATGACCCTGCCCGGCGGAATCGTTTTCAGCCTGGGTTTTGCGGGCGGACCGCTGGTGGCCGGCCTGATACTTTCCTTCCTGCGCCGCTCCGGACCGATCCTGTGGACGCTTCCGTATTCCGCCAACCTGACGCTCCGGCAAATCGGCCTTATGCTCATGCTGGCCGCCATCGGAATCAATTCGGGCGCTACGTTCCTGGCTACCATGCTCAGTCCGGTAGGGCCGCTGATGTTGTGCTCCGGTGCGATGGTAAGCCTGCTGGGTGGTATTGGCATCCTGCTGATCGGGTATAAAATATTGAAAATACCGTTCGTACTGCTGTCGGGTATGGTGAGCCACCACCCCGCCAACCTCGATTTTGCCAACAACCTGGCGGACAATAAAATGCCGACCTACGGCTATGCGCTGGTGTATCCGTTGTTGCTGATCGGGAAAATTGTGTTTGTGCAGATGTTGTGGCAGTTTTTGCCGCTGGTGATGCGGTAGGGACGCCAACAACGGCCAAAACTTATTATATTCAACCATTTACACTTTATTCGGAGTTCGGTGTTCGGTGTTAAAAAATATCGAATATCGAACACCGAATATCGAACACCGAACATCAACAACGGCTCAACCCGAACATGACGGTTCCCGGCACGCCAGACGGGTGTATTGTGGCATCTTCAAGCCACGCTCAAATTTATATTTTCCCCAGAATGAAAAACACACGCCTCCCCCTGCTCATAACCCTGGTTTTTGTATCAAACCACCATTCTCTGCACGCGCAAATTTTTGGCCGTTGTTGGCGTCCCCGCCACCAACAACGTAATGACAGATTCAAACTCGCCAACAACGGCTGAAAAACTTATTATATTCAACCATTTACACTTTATTCGGAGTTCGATATTCGGAGTTCGATATTCGATATTTTTTAACACCGAACACCGAACACCGAATATCGAACACCGAACATGACGGTTCCCGGCACGCCAGATGCGTGCATTATGGCATCTTCAAGCCACATTCAAATTTATTTCCCCAGAATGAAAAACACACGCCTCCCCCTGCTCATAACCCTGGTGTTTTTATCAAACCACCATTCTCTGCACGCGCAAATTTCCATTACAACACCTGCTTTGGAGCCCGTCCAAATCGATTCCGCCCGCAGCATATTTGGTATGAACGCGATCCGTTACGAAATTAGCAATACACTTCCGCACGGCAATACAAGTACCCGCATCAGGCTGAAGCGAACTGAATTCAAGCAGCACGAACGGGAATGGTGCATCATGCCCGACCTTACTTCGCATGAAGCCTGCGCCGGCGACTATATTTCGCTTGTTCCGTATCGCACTGAACACGGTCTTGTTTACGTCCCGCTGTTTAATTTATATCTGGATGAAAGCATTCATATAAAATCTTTCGCCGCATCCGGTGGAACGGTGGATTACCGGCTGGTATTCGACGTTGATTTTGGAAAAGGAAACCTTGATTCTTTTTACTCTCCGGTCATTCATATCGTGGTGCCGCCTGCTAAGCGGCAAGACAAAGCGGCGTTTAAATATTTACAGCAGCAAAAAACGGCTTGCGCGGAAGTGGAGTATTTGTTTTCAGATGTTGACCGTTCCACTTTGCGCTGCTTTTATATCTATCAGTATCTGGCAGCGCATTGTCCCGATTCCATGCCGGGCAAAGTGTCGAAATATAAAATCGCGTTGCGTAACTGCCTGAACCACCGAAACGAACTGTCATCCATGCCCGGGATGAAAAAAAGCATCAACGACACCTGCAATGAGTTGAATGCAACAGGTATCAAATACCTGCAGGATCTGGCGCATGAAATGAGTTGTGCGGACTATTAGAATCTTTCATTCGTTTGGCCGATTTGGCCGTTGTTGGCGGGGACGCCAACAACGGCCAAAAGGATACCGCTACAAACGTGCAGACGTGTTGCTGGGCGAACTGGTGCAGCAGGATTCGGGCGGACAGATGTCGTTGTTCGACCCCGTCGACCACGCCAAACACGAGCGCCTCATGTCTGCCCTGGATGCCGTCAACACCCGTTTCGGGCGAAATACCGTGCGCACGGCCGCACAAACCATTGGTGGCAGCGCGCGCCTGGCGCAGCAAAACCGCTTGTCACCCTCCTACACCACCAAATGGAAAGAAGCGCTTACCATTCAGGTAGGGCACCGGTCCGATTTTTTCGCTGCCGGGAGGAGGGCGGTTTTAGTGTATGTACTTTTGTATTTGACTGGCGGTACGCAGTTTCGGCATCATTTCGTCGGGGAATACGATGTTCAACTCTTTTTCAATTTCCAGGTACAACAAAGCCTCTTCAAAAGTATTTAAATGAAGCGCTTCGACAAAATCGGTTTCTACCGGAATGGTCTCTTTCGAGATGCCCGTTTCCCTGGAAATTACCCTGATCACTCTTTCTATAGTTGACATATTCAGCGTTTTATCTGTCTGATCCGGTTTCAGGGGTCTTTTAAGTAATTCGATGACTCCATGTCACCGGCTCACGTGTAAGACACCTGAAACCCGGTCAGCAGTTTATTTTTTTACAGTTACTACTGCTACTTTGGGCACTTTCCCCACTTTTTTATTTTTCCCTGAAATCTTTTCCCCGATAATATCCACCACGTAATACATCGCAGGCACCACCAGCATCGTCAACAGCATCGAACTCGTGAGGCCGCCCACCAGTACCCATGCGAGACCGTTTTTCCAGTCGGCGCCGGCGCCTTTGGCCAGGGCCACGGGCAGCATGGCGAAAATCATGGCAATGGTCGTCATGAGGATCGGGCGGAAACGCTGCATGGTGCCTTCTGTGAGGGCTACCATAAGGGGGGTGCCCTGTGATTTCATATGGTTGATGTTGTCTACGATGAGGATGGCGTTTTTTACCACCAGACCGATCAGCATGATCATGCCGAGCATCGAAAAAATACTCATGTTCTGCATCGACAGGGCCAGCGCGAGGAAAGCGCCGATGATAGCGACCGGCACGGAAAACATGACTACGAACGGGTATACATAACTGTCGTACAGGGCCACCATGATGAGGTAAACCAGGATCAGGCTCATCATCAGCGCCAGGCCGAGACTTGCAAACGATTTTTGCTGGTTTTCCAGGTCGCCGCCCATGCGCACCGTCACGCCGCGCGGCGCTTCCAGTTGAGCTATTTTTGCTTTTACCTCCGCACCGACGGTGCCGGTAGCCCGGCCCACAACGCCGGCCCCTACCGTCAGCGACGATACTTTATTGGAACGCTCCAGTTTGGTGGGGCCGAATGACTGTGTGACTTTGGCAAATTGTTCCAGTTTTATCAACTGGCCCTGTTTATTCATAAACGCGATGTTCAGCAAATCGTCGGGGTTCTTGCGGTTGAACGCGTCGAGGCGGATATTGATATCATACTCGTTGGCTCCTTCCGAGTATTTGTTGTTGGTATTGCCGGCGAACGAATTTTGCAACGTCGCCCCGATCACGTCCATACTCAGATTGAGATCGGCCATACGCTGCCGGTCGATGCTGACATTGAGTTCGGGGTTGCCGCCCTCGACGGAGGTTTCGATTTCGTTGGTTCCGGGAACTGATTTTACCAGAGCGGCTACTTTCCGGCCGTAAGCAATAATCGAATCCAGATCGGTACCTTCCACGACGACCTGCACAGCCGCCTGGCTGTTGCCGGTTATGCCGACTGCCTTTACCTTGATTTCCACGCCGGGCAGTTCGTTGAACAGTTCTCTTTTTACCAAAACAGAAAAGTCGTTGGAACTGATGGCCCGATTTTCGAGTGGTACCATTTTCACTTTCGCCGTGAGGGCGTTCGGCACGGATTGGCTGCTGAAACCGCTCGCGGCACTGCCGACGTTGGTAAAAACGTTGATGACTTCAGGGTGCTTTTTCACCATGTTTTCAATCCGAAGTGCCACCAGATTGGTTTGTTCGATCGTCGCGTCTTTTGCCAGTTTGGCTTCGATGGCAAACTCGCCGTTGTCGCCCTGTGCCACGAATTCGGAACCTATGATGCCGGTTGTCAGCAAAGAGAATGAAGCCACGATGAGTACGAAAACGCCCAGCATCAGGCGGCGTTTGTGGCCGAGCGACCAGGCCAGCAGTCCGCGGTAAGTGGTGTCGAGCCAGTGTTCGGCGGCATCGAACCAAACGAAAGGCAGGTTCCACCATTTCGATTTATCGATATGAACCACCTTTGTAAAACGGGAAGCCAGCAGGGGCGTAACCGTGAACGACACCAGCAAACTGATCAGCGTCGCTACGATAATAACCACGGAAAACTGTTTCAGCAAATCGGCCACCGTACCAGTCACGAACAAAATCGGTAAAAAAACCACCACGATTACCAGCGTAATACTCGCCACAGATAGGCCGATTTCACTGGCCGTCCGCAAGGAAGCGTCCCAGGGCGAAAGGCCGTTTTCGATATGGGTAAAAATATTTTCCAGCACAACGATGGAGTCGTCAACCAGGATGCCCACTACAAGGGAAAGGCCGAGCAGCGACATCAGGTTGAGGCTGTAACCCAGTGCGTACATGGCGATAAAAGTGGCCACGATAGACAGCGGAATACTCACCATAACGATGGTAGCGTTGCGCGGGCTGTGCAAAAAGAACAGCATAATGAGCGCTACCAGAATAACGGCAATCAAAAGGTCGTGAATAACCGCGTCGGCAGCCTGTAACGTAAACGTGGACGAGTCGGATGCGATTTCAAATTTCAGGTTGGCATCTTTGTACTCCTCGGAGAGTTTGGCCATTTTTTCTTTGACCAGTTTCGACACTTCCACAGCGTTGCCGTCATTCTGTTTGACGACGCTCAGGCCGACCGATGCTTCTCCGTTGAGCCTGGAAATGGTGGAAATATCTGCGGTTCCGTCTTCCACTTCGGCCACGTCGCTGAGGTAAACGGGGTTGCCGCCCTGCGTGGTGGTGATGACCAGGTGCCGCAGATCATTGACCGTTTTCAGTTTTCCGGACAGGCGCACGAGCAATTGCGACTGCTCGCTTTTGATTTTTCCGGTCGGGAAATCGAGGTTCGCCGAGGCGATGGCCTGCGTAACCTGAAGCACGCTGAGGTTGTAAGTCAGCATTTTCTCGCTGTTGACGTTGACGCGGATTTCGCGTTTGGTGTCGCCTGCAATATCCACTTTGGCTACACCTTCCACCCTGCCGATTTCCGGCTGTATTTTGTTTTTCAACAAATCCGAAAACTCGGTCGGGCTCAGATCCGACGTGGCGCCGATTTGCATAACGGGCAGTTCATCGAGCGAAAACTTGCCTACTGACGGTTCTTTCACCCCTTCGGGAAGTTGTGAAAAAATGGCGTTTACCTTGCGTTGGGCCGATTGAACTGACTGATCGACATCGGCACTGTATTTCAAAGTTACAACGACCGAAGACACGCCTTCCAGAGAGGTGGAATTGATTTTGTCCACGTTTTCGATGCTGGCCACCTCGTTTTCAATTTTTTTCGTCACCGAGTTTTCCACCTCCGCTGGCGATGCGCCGGGATAAATGGTAGTTACGCTGATGACCGGGCTATTGATTTTGGGCAGCAATTCGTAGGTCAGGCTGCTGTAACTGAACAGACCGAGCAAGGTGAGTATGGAAAACACCACCACGACGAGCGAAGGGCGTTTGACGGCTAATTCTGTGATATTCATTTCCTGAAATGATAAATGTTGAATAATGCGTGGTGAAGAAGGTTAGTTTTTCACCACCACTTTTTTGCCGGCTTCCAAATTGATTTGTCCGGCAGTCACGACCTGTTCTCCTGCGACAAGACCGCGTATCACCTCCACATCGTTGTCGAAAGAACGGCCAATCGTTGCCGTTTTCATGGTCACGGTACTGTCTGCCGGGTTTACTACCCAGATTTTGGCATCCTGGATCGAGCCCGAAATCGCTGCGCGTGGAATAAGCAGGGCCGTTTCTATAGCGCGTTTTTTGTCGCTGGAAAATTCGGCGTGGCCGTACATGCCTACGAGCAGGGGCGTTTCGCGTGTGTTCGGAACGGACACGGATACCTCGATTTTTTGCGAGAGGTCAGCTTTCACATTCACAGATTCCACTTTCCCGAAAAAGGTTTTTTCGGGATATACATCGGTCGTCACACTCACTTTCTGGCCGAGTTGAATAGATGCCAGGTCTTTTTGGTCGAGGCGGACGGTCAGGTTTACGTGCCCCAGATCCACAATCTCCAGTATCTGGGTACCCGGCGAAACGAAACTGCCCTGTTCCACAAATATGTCGTTGACAATCCCCGACATGGGAGCATAAATCTGGTAGTTGCGACCCTGTTGTTTCAGTTGCGCGATCTGGGTTTCGGCGTTTTGCACCCGGAGCCGTGCGTCTTCTACCTGTTGCTGGCTGACACCTCCCGAAGCGAGGGCGTTTTCCATGCGCTGGGCGTCGGTTTTGGCTTTTTCAAGCGCCGCGTTGGCCGTAGTCAACTGGCTGGCGAGCCCGGCGTTGTCGATGACAGCGAGCAATTGCCCTTTGGTTACCATTTGTGTTTTTTTAACCGACAGACGGGTGATTTGTCCCTGACTTTGGGCTGCGAGTTTAAGATCCTGCTGGGCGGCGAAAGTGCCGCTACCGGAAAGTTGGCCGCCGATTTCTTGCTGCCGGACGGGCGCTGTTTTGACCGGAATTACATCGAATTGCTGTGCTTTAATAGCATTTTCGGTGCGCTGATCGAGTTTCTTTTTATTGCCGGCAAGTTTGAAGCCGACGGCTGCTATAACGGCCACCATGGCCGCAAGGAGGAGGATTTTGTTCCGTTTCATTTTTTTACTTTTTTAATGATGCCCGCCTGTTTGGGGCTGTTCAAGTTTTTTTATATCAGTTTTTTATCAATGCGCTGCTAACGGTGCCATTTGCCCGCAATACGTCGAGCGAGGAAATGCGTACCTGTAGTTGAGCGGTAAGGAACTGGGTTTGGGCGGCGCGCAAACCGGTATCCGCATTGATGAGGTCCGAGAGCGTGGCAATGCCGTTTTTGTAGTTGTTCTGTACCGCGTCGTACACACTTTGGGCGAGGTTGAGATTCGCCTGCTGGTTTACGGCCGTTTGCTGGGTCTGGCGGTATTTGCGGATGGAATTCAGGTACTGCGCATTCAATTGATTTTGAACTAATTGGCGGTCGAGCGTCAGCGTTTGCAATTCGATATCGCGCTGCTGCAACTGCCTTTTTTTCTGAAAGCCGTCGAAGATCGGGACGTTGATCGCGACGCCCAGCACCGCGCTGGGGATCCAGTTGACGTCGCTTAACTTATCGAACTGCGCCTGGTTTCCGTAATTGGCGACCAGCCCCACCGTCGGGTAGTATTGGGCGCGGATACTTTTGCTTTCCAGGGTTTTTAACGTAGCCTGCTGATCCAGCAACAGAAGGGTGGGGTTTGTGGCGGTGCCGTTGGCGGGCAACACAGGCAGTTCGGCAATAACACCGGCGCTTCCGGCGAGCACGAGCGTATCGGCCAGCGGGTAGCCCATCAGGATTTTCAGCATGTCGAGCGTCTGGGTATAAGACACCTGCACATTATCGAGTTCGGCGCGGGTATTCGACTGGCTGACGCGCAACTGATCGACGTCGATGCGCCGGATCATTTTGTTGTCGTATTGCACCTGGGCTACCTGCACGCTCTGGCCGATTTTGTCGAGGTTGGCCTGCACGATGTTCTGCTGCTCTTTGGTGAGCAATGCGGAGTAGTACGTGGAAGCGACGTTGTAGGCCACACTTTCGCGAACCTGTGCGGCGTTGGTTTGCGTCAGTTGCTCGGCGGCTTTGGCCGCTTGCAGGCCGGCGGTATACTGCTTGTTAAAAAGCAATTGCGTGGCTTCGATTTTGAGCGGTACCAGGTATTGCGTGCCGAATGTGACCGGGATGACGGTGCCCGGCTGCCCGAAGATATCGCCGGGCAGAAGTTGTTTGCCGAGAATCAGGTTGTCGAGCACCTGTGCCGAAGCGTTTACCTTGGGCAAGCCGGCAGCGCGGGCTTCCTGTATCTGGTAACGGGTTTTCAGTACGGCCAGATTTTGTTTGCGCACGTCCGTGTTGTTCTGAAGGGCGTACTGGATGCAGTCTTTCAGCGAAAAGGGGGAGCCTGCTGGAGCAGGCATGTTTTCCTGTGAGAAGACCGTCGCTGTAGCCAGAAGCATCAGGGCAGTGCAGAGGGTTTTAAATCTATTGAAAATCATTTTTTAGTTCTGAAATAATGGTTAGTTCTGAAAAAAAGAACCAATAGGTTAAAAAAAATGGCCTTGCGGCCTTATATTTGTAAAAGAGGCGTTCAGGTGCCCTCTCCATGTTGTCGCTCCCACTCTGCAATATTGCGCTCGATGCCTTCGGCGATGAACACGTTGAAAGCCACAATTTTCTTCAATTCCTCGTCGAACGCAGGATAAGCGGAATGGGTGCGCTCGTGCAGTACACCTTCCAGCAGATGGCGCAGGATGGTTACCTGCCGAAGCCCGTTTTTCAGGTTGTTGAGCCAGCCGGTCGGATTGATGCGGAAATAACGCCGGCGATCGCCGCTGAAGGTGATATAATCGATCGTGCCTTCCTGCATCAGGTAATTCAGGGCATTGCTGACGGCGCTTTTGCTCGCTTTCAGGAAAGCCTGGATTTCGAAAAAATCCTGGTGCGGCGGCTCACTCAGCAGAAGGTAGGCCAGCACACGCCCGGACATCGGCGCCCGGCCAAGTCGCTCGAAAAAAACGCCCATTTCTTCCACCTTTTGCGTCAGGCGCTCATCCTTATTGGCTTGCATGTCGGTCATGGTATGGTGTGTTTTCTTTTTTGATGGGACAAAGGTATGGAAAGTTTTTTTGGTTTCCAAAAAAAAGAACTAAAAAAATAAAACTGTCCTAACTTGGGTATAATATCGAAACATTACCTTTTAAACACCGGAAGCGGATCCAAAGGATGCCGGAAGAAATTCCTCACAGACTGATTGACCAAAAAAAGATGAAACCCAGCGTTTGGAAATTGCCTGCGGGAAGCGCTGATTTTTTGCCGGTCAAAACCGAAACTTAAAAGCCCCAGAGACACGTCTATCCAGTCCGCTTTTCTGAAAACCTCCACCGTTTTTTCATGCTCGCCCCTGTACGGACTCAACTTGTGATGCCAGTAAATCATGTTGGAAATTTCGCCGAACCAATCCGGTCTGCCCGTTTCGTCGAGGTAAATTTTGACCTGCGCAATAGACGGGTCCAGGTAATCAAAGGTGTGGTTCGTCCAGATCCCGATATCATGAAATACGGCGGCAATGGCATATTTTTCCCGATTACCTGGTGCTTCATCCATCAGCATACAGTTAAAAAAAACACGGTAAACGTGGTTGTGGTATTTTTCAAAGTCCTGGCCCAGCACGGGTTTGAATCTTTGCAGCAATTCGTCTAATCTTGGGTCTGTTTGTTTCATGGCTCATCTTGTGTGAAAAATCAGTTGACTTTAATGTTCGCTAATTTCATTTTCAGGAAAATTTCAAGTTCATCCCCTTCCCAGTTTCCGGTGTATTTTTCACCATCGACGAAAATGAGCGTGACCATATTTTAGCCGTTTTGAAAAAATGCAATGGCAGGATCTGGGGCTATGGCGGTGCTGCTGAATTGTTGGGGGTTCCACCGACCACCTTAAATTCCAAAATGAAAAAACTGGGCATTAAGCGGGGCGCATTTACCTAGCGCATCTTTTTTTATGCCCTGGGCCCACACACGCCAAAAGCGAAGCGGTCTACGCTACGCATCTCACTTCTCACTCTCTCACCTCTCTCACCCTCTCACCCTCTATAACTGTTGCAGCCTCCTGTAAAACCCTTCCCGGTAACTTTTCCCCAGCGGGATCCGTTCCGAGCCGACAGTCAGCAGATCGTCTTCGATGGCTTCGAGGTGCCGGGCGTTGATGAGCCAGCTGCGATGCACCCGCACGAACGGTAAATCCTTTACTTTTTCCTCGACGGCGCCGAGGTGGGCGCTGAGCAGGTATTGCCGGGTGGCGGTAGCTAGCAGGGAATAAACGCCGTCGGCCTTGATCCACAAAATATCTTCGGCGCTCACTTTGACGAGGCGCTTTTTGTCTTTCACAAAAAAATTACCTGCGATAAAAGGCAGAGGTTCCGAAAGCGGCGATTCCGGGGTGTTTTCCTGTTGCAGGGAAAATTTTGAAATCGCCAGTTCGATAGCCGCATACAAACCGCGCTCCTCAAAAGGTTTGGTGAGGTAGGCATCCGGCGCTGCGGCGGCTGCGCGGCCGATTGTGGCGGCATCGGCCAGGGCAGTGAGAAAAATAAGCGGCAGGTGGTACAGGCGGCGTATTTCCTGCGCCAGTTGGATGCCATCCCAGTCGTCGCCTTCCAGGTGAATATCGCAAAGCACCAGGTCGGGCAGGGTAGTGGCCAGGCTGTTCAGCGCTTCGTGGTGGTTGCGGCAAATGGCTGTCACGGCGTAGCCGAGTTCTTCGACGGACCAGGCCAGGTCTTTGGCGATGATGGGTTCGTCTTCGATGATGAGTATCCGGATCATGCGGGCGTTGGTTCAGGTGTTGCGGGTACGTGTGCGATGAGGACTGTTTTGGCGCCTTGCCCGTTGGAAAACACCAGTTGTCCGTTCAGTTTTTGTGCCAGCGACTCCACCAGTTCCAGGCCGAAAGAACTCCGGTGGGCGGCAGGTTTGCCGTTCGTGAGTTTCATGCCGATGCCATTATCGCTCACTTCCAAATCGAAGCCGGCAGCGGTTTTTTTCAGGGCCAGCCGGATGCCGCCGCTTCTTTCTTCGGGAAATGCATGTTTTAAAGAATTGGTTATCAATTCATTGGCAATGAGCCCCAGCGGGATAGCGGTATCTACGTCGAGGTCGAAATCGTCTATTTCCGTATGAAAATGAACGCGGTCCTCGTCTATCCGGTAAGCGTCGAGCAGGCTTTCCGACAATTCCGTCAGGTACGCCTGCATGGGAATATCCTTGAGTTGCTCGCCCTGGTACAAGCGCTGATGCAGCAGTGCCATGGAACGGATGCGGGCTTGTCCGGTGCGCAGGGCTTCGAGGGTATTTTCGTCGCTGGTGCGGCGCGATTGCATTCGAAGCAGACTGGAAATGATTTGCAGGTTGTTTTTGACGCGGTGGTGGATTTCGCGCAGCAGGGTTTGCACTTCGGTGTTTTTGAGGTTCAGTTCGGCGTTGGTTTTGGCCAAGGCGGTGTTGAGCCGTTTGCGGCCGGCCGCATTGCGCCACAGGAAAAAAGTAAACAGCCCTACCAGTGCCAGGCAGATCAGCAGGGCCCATTGCCGGATGCGGGCGTTGGCGATGCGGGCGTTGTTCAATTCGTTTTCTTTTCCGAGTGTTGTGATTTGCTGTTCTTTTTTACCGGTTTCAAAACGGGTTTCCATTTCGGAAATGATACGGCTTTTTTCCGCATTGAAAATGGAGTCCTGCAAAGCCTGAAACAGCGCCTGGTACTGGTACGCTTTTTCAAAATTGCCCAGTGCGGCATGGCTTTTGGCGGCCAGTTGATACACGTCGGGCATTTCCTGCCGCGCTTTCATTCTGGCAATAACCTGTTCGCCGCTCGCCAGGTATTGGCGTGCCAAAACCGTTCGCCCGGTTTTTGCAGCGGAAATGGAACCCAGAAAAGCGAGGTTGGATTCGGCTATTTTATGCTCTATTTTACGGCTTAGCGGCAGGTATTCCCTGCACAGCGCCAGGCAGGAATCGTATTGCGCGGTTCGGACGTACACATCGGCCATGTTCACAATCGTATTGAGAACTTTTTTGGGACTGCCGATGTCTTTTTTCATGGAAAGGGCCAGCCGGAAATAAGCCAGGGCCTTCTCGTACGAATGCTGTACTGTGTAAAGCGCGCCCAGCGCATTGTACGCGCTGGCGAGTCCGGCGAGGCTGCCGGCATTTTGCGAAAGTTGTATGGATTCCTCCAGGTACCGGATGGCCTGTTCGTATTGCCCTTCATCGCGTAAAATGGAGGCCGCCTGTTGGAGGTTAAAAGTGGCAAGTATGTTGTTTCCCAGTTTTTTATTGATGCGGTAGGCTGCCAGAAATGCACGCAACGCTTCGTCGGGATGCCCGAGATCTTCCTGAACAATCGCCCAGCGGCTGTATGCCATGGCCGAATCCTGTACGCTCCTGCAATAAAAAAAAGAGCGCCGACCCAAAGAATCCGCCAGTGCCGCTTCACCCAGGTTACCGTAAATTTTTGCCAGTCTGCTCAATAACCTGACCTGTTCGGAAGCGAGACCGTTCGACTGGCTGATTTTTAAAGCCCTGGTGAGATACACCAGCGACGAATCCATTTGCCCCATTTCGTAATAATAATCGGCCCATTTGTACAACGTTTTTACCAGTAAGTCCGGCCGCCTGGCGGACAAAGCCTGCGCTTCCGCAAGCCATTTCGGCGTATCGGCTGCGTCCGAAGATTTGTCCTGGTTCATTGCGATGCACAGGCAGCCTTCTATGCGTGCCGCTGTGTCGCGTGCCGCCGTAGATAAACGAATGATCTCTTCCGCAAATCCCTTCGCTTCCGCGTTGCTGAGTTGACCCTTAAGTTGTGTGTCGCACAATTGCAGTAAAACGGGCAATCGCCCCGCACCCTGCCGCTCCATCAATACCCGCCTTAAACTGTCCGGGTTATTGGCCGGAAGCCTGGCGAAAAGCAGCAAAAGCAAAAAAACGAATGGGATTTTCAGTTGTAATTTTTTCACATTCAATCTAAATTTTTAGCCTTGGCTTAACGTGTTGTTCCTGTTTCACTCCACCGGCTATGCCAGGGCAAACGCATCAAAACGACCTTGTTTTGGATAGCAAACCCCAAAAACAAATGCCAAAATTTGAAAATGAGCGTATTGGCTAAGGTTGTGTGAACGGCCTTATTCAAATCCCGATTTTGCGCCCTTGGAGTCGGCAGAGAGCACCCATGTTTGAGCCCCGACGCAGGAGGGGCGAGTTTGGGTGCGAACCCGACGGAAAGGGTAGCAAAATCGCAGGATTTGAATACAGCCT
>JAKQJD010000053.1 GCA_029561355.1 Bacteroidota bacterium
CTCGTTGCGCGCCTGCTGTATGAGTTTGAGCGATTCCGATTTTTTATTGATCAGCGCCGGCACCGGATCGTCGGGGTAAAATATCTCTTCCAGGCGTTTGGCAATGCCGATCACGGTCATTTTACCTTCCAGATCGAGGGCGCGCAGGCTTTTCATGGCGGCACTGAGTTGCCCTTTACCGCCGTCGATGATAATCAGTTGCGGCAGGCCCTGGTCTTCGTCGATCAGGCGTTTGTAGCGGCGGAACACGACTTCTTCCATGGTGGCGAAGTCGTTGGGGCCTTCTACCGATTTTACATTGTAGTGCCGGTAATCGCGTTTGGAAGGTTTGGCGTTTTTAAATACCACGCAACTCGACACGGGGTTGGTGCCCTGGAGGTTGGAGTTGTCGAAACACTCGATCCACAATGGCACTGCTTCCATATGCAGGTCGGCTTGCAGGGTGCGTAGAATACGTTCGGCAGGCGTTTGTTTGCCGGTAGCATTCATGGCCTGTTTTTTCTTTTGCAGCAGGTGGTACTGCACGTTTTTTTCGGAAAGTTCGAGCAGTTTTTTCTTGTCGCCGATTTTCGGAACGGTGATAATCAGTTCGTTGTCAGCCAATTGCACTGGGAAAGGCACGATCAGTTCTTTGGTAATACTGTTGAATCTATCCCGCATGTTCTGGATGGCGAAAAGCAGCAGGGTTTCCTGGTCTTCGTCCAGATTTTTGATCAGCGTCAGGGTGTAGGTGTGGATGATGGCGCCGTTCACCACTTTGAGGTAGTTGACAAACGCCTCTTTTTCATCGTCGGCAATGGCGAATACGTCCACGTCCTTGATGGCAGGATTAACCACGGTACTTTTGCCCTGGTAATCTTCGAACAAAGCCAGTTTGTCCTTGGCGATTTGTGCCTGCTCAAATTGCAGGTTCTCCGCATACCGCTGCATTTCTTCCTTCAGATGGCTTTTTACCGCAGCAAAATTGCCTTTCAAAATGTTTTTGATCTGCTCGATCTTGCGGTTATACGATTCTTCAGATTCCAGACTTACACAGGGCGCCGCACAGTTTTTGATATGGTATTCCAGGCAGGGCTTGAACTTGTTTTTGTCGATATTTTCCTGCGAAAGGTTCAGGTTACAGGTGCGCAACTGAAATAACTTACGGATCAGTTCGGTGATCTGGTCTACCCGGAACTTATTCAGGTACGGCCCGAAATAGGAAGATCCGTCGCGGTAGGTTTTCCTGACGGTAAAAACACGCGGGAAGCGCTCGGCTTTAATGCAGATGTAAATCAGCGGCGATTTTTCATCTTTCAGCATCACGTTGTAACGCGGCTGATGCTTTTTGATCAGCGAGTTTTCCAGCAGCAGCGCATCGTGTTCGGTCTCGACAATGGTAAATTCGATGTGGTCGGCGTGGCGCACCAGCACCCGCGTTTTGGCAGTCTGGTGCTTTTTATCGCCAAAATAAGATGCCAGCCGGTTGCGCAGGTTCTTCGCTTTACCGACGTATAGTATCACCCCCTCCGCATCGATATACTTGTAAATGCCCGGACCGACGGGAATAATGACGGAAAATTCTTTGAATTGTTCATTGGTCATAGCATCCGCGAAGATACGGAATGTGAGTTGTGAATAGTGAGTTGTCAGTTGTGAATAGTGAGTACACAACCACTCACAACTCACATCTCACAACTCACCTAAGCACCGTTACGTCCCCCCGCATTTTTTCCACCGTGCCGTCCACCAGTTCCAGTTCGAGAATCCAGACGTACACGCCCGGCAGCGCCAGTTTGCCATCGTGGGTGCCTTCCCAGGCATTGGTGGTGTCTTCCGGCAAGGCATTGTGCACTTCATGTACCATATTGCCCCAGCGGTCGAAGATCTGGAGGAGGTTCACCTTACGCACCGCCGGACCAAAATTGAGCGTAAAACGCCGGTTGGCATCCTGCTGCGAGTTCAGGTTGATGATATTCGGCACATAGGCCTGGATAATCCGTTGCACGGTCAGCAGGAATTCGTCGCTGGCCTGACAGCCGTTTTCATCGGCCACAGTCAGCCGGTACAGGTACGAAGTCAGCGGGCTCGCTACCGGATTCGGGCAATCGGAGCAACTCAGGTACGTGGTATCGTTCCAGATGTAGCGGGCCGGGGCAAAACCAGAGGTTTGCACTTCAATCTGCAATGAATCACCCAGAATGATCGCCGTATCCGCCGGCAATGAAATCAGTCGTTGAGGCGGCTGCCCCACCGATAAAGGCAGCGTGTCGATACATCCGTACACGTCCTGCGAATAAATCGTATAATCTGCCGCCGGGAGATTGGGGAAGTTCAGGCGCGTCGAGAAATTGGCTTCATTCAGACTGAACAACAGTGTGGTGTCGGCGGTCGTGAGGGTTATGGAGCCGTTCATTTCACCGAAACACCGCACCGAATCCACGGCCGCATCAAAAACAATGTCCGGGTAAGCGCTCACGATAGCCGTGGCATTTACAGTGCAGTCGTTGGCATCCGTTACCGTCAGTTGATAACTTCCAGCAGGCAAATTCTCCACCCGTGGCCCCGTAGGCGCTCCTGGAATATCCCAGGTATATGCAAATGGAGGTGCACTTCCCGAAACCGTCAACGACACTTCACCTGTGGTTTCGTTCGGACAGGAAGGTGTCGAATCTATTTCCAGAATAATCGGATCGAGCACCGTCAGGTACACTACATGCGTGGAGTCGCAGCCGTTTTGTGCGGCAAAAACCATGGAAAACACGCCGGAGACATTGCGCGGGATGCCGAAAACATCCAGTGATTCGCCCGAGCAAATGGTCTGATTTTCCGTGGTATAAAAAGTATCTCTCGGCGCCACGCGCACCAAAACCGTTGAATCACAACCGGTTATGGCTGTCAGGTTAAATATCTTTTCCTCCCCGGGCATCAGATCGAACCCGTTGTAAGACAAGGTGGAGCCCAGGCAAACGGACGTATCCACGGTGATATTAAACGTACCGATGGTAGTGCCATGCACGTGCACCGTTACGGTGGAATCGCAACCGTGAATAGACTGGAAATAAAAGGTCTGGCTCTGGTTCGGGAAAATGGTGGAATCCGCCCATTGCACAGTGCGCCCGAAACAAATCGTCGTATCGATCTGGATATTGAACGTGTCGTACACGGTCAGGAACATCGTATCGCGGTTAACGCAGCCGTTTTCAAAACCCGCCCGCAACACAACCTGAAGGGAAGAAATGGGTGAAACCGTCACAGCAGCGCAGGTGTTACAATCCACAAAAATGCCGGGCGACCAGTTATAATTATCAAAGCCGCTTTCGCTGAGCCCTATCGTTTCTCCTTCGCAAATGGCCTGGTCCGGGCCGATGTTCACGATCGTACTGCTATCGATCGTCACTTCAACGGAATCCATCTGAATATTTCCGCAGATGTCGGTCACATTTACGGCGTACTGGCCGATTTGCTGAGCGGTAAAGGAAGAAGCGGAAGAACCATCCTGCCAAAGCCAGGAAACCAGGTCGGTTCCGGCCGCATTAAACGTGATGGTTGTATTGGCACAAATGGCGGTGTCCGGGCCGAGTTGCACTGGCGTCGGGTTATAATCGTATCTGAATGCGGCGATATTATTCAGAAAACCGCATTCTCCGATAGCAGTAGAAGGAAAATCCTGCGCCAGATCGAAAGGCGTCGCAATGGAATGGTCGTCGTTCAGCACCAGAAAAACGGAGTCGTTCGCGATCCTCGGAATACGGAAAACGAACGAACGGCAACTGTCCTTTTGCAAAGGGAAACCGATCGGAACCGCGCCGATCCACACGGCAGCGCCGGTTTGCGGATTGCCTTGATAAGCCGAAATGGGTGTTTGAGGCGGCAATAAATTGTCCCCGATGTTGCAAAGTGTACCGCTCAAAACGAGCGAGTCGCGGTCGCACACCACATTTTGTAAGGTCAGCACCCCGTCTGGCGAAGGGAAGGTGGGATTAAAAAACTGGTTCAAAAAAGTATTCATCCGCAGGCTGTCACCGATGATGTGCGGATTCTGCTGGTAACGCGGCACCGACAGGTCGTCGTTGATATTTGTATTAAAATAGGCATGCTGGTTCCAGACCTGTCGGGAAGCGATGCCCGGCGTACCAACGGCTTCATAAGCGACGACCGTTCCCGTATTCGAACTCCCATTGGTACCACACTCGATCACTACTTCCGTTTGCCCGTCGGCATCCACGTCGAGGATGAGCGGGTTTTCAATGTGTGTGGCCGAAAGACAGTCGTCCTGCCAACTCACCTGGCCGGTAGCGCCGTTCAATATCTGCAAATGCGTTTGGCCGCGATACACGACGTCGGCGGAACCATCGCCGCAGAAGTCGAATACGCTGGAGCACGTGATCGACGAAACGTCGGTCGTCGGTCGCGTCCACATAATGGTAAAGTCGTTTTTCAGGGCATACAACCGTGGATATCCGACAAAACTGATTTCCAGTTTTCCATCACCGTTCAAGTCGGCAATATTCACCCGGGAGGCCCCGTCGAACCAGTTGTTCAGCAATTGGAATTGCCGCAAGATGGTGGGCGTTTGAATATCCCAGCAATACACCGTATTCTGACTACCCCGTCTGCCCTGAACGATAGCGTCCAGGTCGCCGTCGCCGTCGAAATCAGCCACGCTGGTATAACCGTCGGTAAATGGCGGCGGAGCGGTAACGACTGCGGCTACTACGCCCGTAACCAGATTTACAGACATCACCTGATTGCCGGCCACAATTTCCAGCCCATCGCAATCGGGACAAAAATTGTCGGGCAAAACGTCCATGGCAACCGGCGAGCAAAAAGAAAAGCCGTTGCCAATGCGCGCCGGGTGTTCGCCTGCCGAAAGTCCGGGACCGCCGGAAGCCAGCAGCGCACCGGTTTGGCCGTTAAAAACCTGATTCCCGATATTGACTTCCGCCCAGCCGTCGTGGTCGAAATCGGCAATATTCGGCACAGAATATGCATAACGAACGTTGTAACCTACAATGCCGGGGCTCACGTATTTCAAAGTGCCGTCGTGCTCATAGCAATACAGGTGCAGGTCATTTGCCACGATCACGATTTCCCCGAACCCGTCGTGGTCCAGATCGGCAATGGCGGGCGCGGTGCCGCCGGCTAATGTAGACGGACAAATAATTTCCACCTTTGTAGCGCCTGTTGCACCATCGATGATGTAAATATTCGGGTTTTCAACCCGGTAAGTGACAATGTCCGGAATTCCGTCGTGGTCCATATCGCCCGCAACGAGCGTAGAATACGTGCCCGTTTCCGCCTGACCAGTCCACTGAATACCCAGGGAAATTTGTCCGCAAGGCGGTATGTAGTAACAATCTGCATTACAGGTCGTGTAATAAAAATCATCGCACTGACCTGTGCAGGTGCAATCCTGATCATAACAGTCGATCAGGCCGTCGCCGTCGTCGTCGACACCGTTATTACAGTCTTCAACTGTCTGGCTGAACGATAAAAGCGGAAAAAAAAGTAAAAAAGAGAGTGTAGAAAGAAGTTGCCGCGATAGGTACATTTTCAATGTCATGGAGATGGAGTCTGGTTTGTTCGGGCCGGAAAACGGCTTTAGAGCGCGTTTCTTGCACGGGTCGAAACGATTAACGTATGGTTATGAAAACGAGACTATGGCGGGAATTTCGCTGGAAAGCGGCCGAACGGGCCAAAAAACGGTTATCCGGTTCGCGTTCAAACGAGGGGCAAACTTCTGCAAATTTTCGGGGCTTTTTTAATATAACACTGAAAAATATATGCGCAAATGTCGGAAGGTGCGTTGTGTAGGTTCCTTAAAAAATGGTTTGTCATAAATTCTTCATATTATCTTGAATAATTCCAGATAAGGAGACACGCAATTCATTCCGGCGTGTACATTTGCCGGTATTAAGAATCGATCCAAATAAAGACGCTTATATCTTTAACTCATTCAAATTCAGGCATGCGCTTTCTCTTATTCCTCCCTGCTCTGCTTACCGGTATTTTATTGTTTTCCTCCTGCGATCCATCGAGTGGTCCGGCAGATACGTTTGACCGGGGCGCGATGCTCCAGAACTTTGCTGATAACCTGATTCGGCCTGCTTTTACCGATCTTCAGGCAAAAACCACCATGCTTCGCACCAGTATAGTAGCGTTTAATACAGAACCCTCTGTAATTCGCCTGTACGACGTTCAAACCGCCTGGCAGGAAGCGTATTTTCAGTGGCAATACACAAATACCTATAATTTCGGCCCGGCAGCCGAAGACGGTTTACAAAAAAGCCTGATCGATGAAGTGGGTACTTTTCCGGTCAGTGTTGCCAAATTGGAAGCCAGCGCCACTTCGGGCAACTGGAGCCTGACCGATTCCAATCGAGACGCACGCGGTTTCCTGGCCATCGAATACCTGATTTTCGGTTCCGCAGCCACACCGGCAGACATTGTGGCGGCTTTTTCGGGCAGTAGCACCCGCAAGGATTTTCTGGCGGCGCTGGCTGACAACCTGAATACCCGGATTGAAACCGTAAATACTGCCTGGAACGGCGCCTACTATTCCGAATTTATCAACAACAAAGGAACAGATGTAGGCAGCAGCACTTCACATCTGTATAATGAGTTTGTACGCAGTTTTGAAGCCCTTAAAAATTTCAAACTCGGCCTCCCGCTCGGCAAACGCCCCGGCCAGACCCAGGCCGAACCGCAACTGGTGGAGGCTTTTTACAGCGGCCAATCACTCGAGTGCCTCAAACTGCACCTGACTGCCATTGAAAATATCTGGTACGGGAAAAAACGAAACGGCCAGGATGGCGTCGGTTTTCGTGAATACCTGGAAAAAGTGGAAGGTGGTACGGCGCTGATCTCCAGCACGGAAAGCCAATTGGCGGCCCTGCATACAGCCCTTGCCGCTATTCCTGCTTCCCCTGCGCTTTCCGAGCAAATCACTGCAGGCAGTACGCCGCTGGAAAGCCTGTACACCGAAATTCAAAAACTCACCCGCTATTTCAAAAGCGACCTGTCGTCGCTGCTGGGCATCGCGATTACGTTCAGCAGCGGAGATGGGGATTGATGGGTTGTTGAGGTTGTTGAGATGTTGAGATGTTGAGAATGTTGAGAATGTTGAGGGTGCTTCGCTCAAGGCTTGTTTGAATAACTTGAGCGAAGTACCCTCAACATCTCAACACCCTCAACAATCTCAACACCCTCAACACCCTCAACATCTCAACACCCTCAACAATCTCAACAATCTCAACACCCTCAACAATCTCAACACCCTCAACAATCTCAACACCTTCAACATCCTCAACCACTCATCACACACAAACCTACACATGAAAAAGATCTTATTAATGTTCCTTTTGCTCAGCCTGGGAATGGGCGCCTGCAAAAAAGACGAACCCTCCGTGGAAGAAAAACAACAGGCAATTCTGGACAACTATGCTGCTATAGTACTTGCCAATTACGAAGACGTTTACAATACCGCCGAGATATTGAAGAACAAGATCGACCTGTTTGTAGCAGACCCGACCGAATTCAACCTGGCAACTTGCAAGCAAGCGTGGCTCGCCGCCCGTATTCCATATGGCCAATCCGAAGCATTTCGTTTTTACGGCGGTCCCATCGACGACGCCGACGGTCCGGAAGGCCTGATCAACGCCTGGCCGATGGATGAAAACTTTATCGATTACGTACAAGGCAATGCCAATGCGGGCCTGATCAACAACCCGGCACAATACCCCGACATCACCAAACAAGTGCTGATAGATTTGAACGAGAGCATCTCAGAATCCTCCATTTTCACCGGTTACCACGCCATCGAATTTCTGTTGTGGGGACAGGATTTCAGCACTTCGGAAGCGGGTAGCCGGCCTTACACGGATTATGTGGTGGGAGGTACGGCTTCCAACCAGGCTCGCCGCGGACAATACCTGAAAGTGGTAGCGGAACTACTACTGGAAAACCTGGCTGCTGTGCGCGACGAATGGAAATCGGGCGGAACCTACCGCACGAAGTTCCTTAAAGATACCCCGAAGGCGACTGCTTTGGGTTACCTGTTCATTTCGCTGGGCGAATTGAGCAAGGGCGAACTGGCCGGCGAACGTATGTTCGTAGCCGTCGACACGCAGGACCAGGAAAACGAACACTCCTGCTTCAGCGACAACACTATCGCGGATATTCAAATGAATTTCAAGGGTTTACAGAACGTATACTACGGTGAGTATACCCGCACAGACGGCAGCCTGGTCACCGGCAAAAGCCTGGCTTCACTGGCTTCTGAAACGGACAAAGACAAAGCGGCAGCCGTTTCAGAAGCCTTCGCCAATGCCCAGATCAGCATTTCACAAATTCCCGTTCCGTTCGATCAGGCTATTCTGAACAGTCCCGGCCCACAAAAAATTCTGACCGCCGTAGCGGACCTGCGTACCCTCAGCGACCGATTGACGGATGTGGGGTTTGCGCTGGGAGCAGAATTCTAAGTTGGTTATTGGTTATTCGTTATTGGTTATTAGTACGGTAGCCCTTGGTATTTTTTATTACAGATGCCATGCTTTACAACACTAATAACCAATAACAAATAACCAATAACAAAACCCAAACAAGTATGAGACTCCTCCTCCCCACCCTTGCCATACTCCTGCTCCCCGCCTGCCGCGACGAACAACCGCCCATTGGCCCGCAGGAAACAGACGAACAGTATTCCGGTGGAAAAAACTTCACCACGTTCGACCGCTCCGAAAATGCTTTCGGTGTGCAGGGTAAAAACCTGAGCGGCGTGGAAGACGGATATTTTGTTACTGGAAATGCCTTTTTTCGAAACAACTGGGTGACGGCGCCTGCTTCCGTTCAAAGTTTGGATGGTCTGGGCCCCTTCATGAACGCTATTTCCTGCGGCAGTTGCCATTTCAAGGACGGCCGCGCCAGGCCGCCGGCATTCCCGGAAGAGCCGCTCAACGGACTGTTGTTCCGCCTGAGTATTCCACTGGATGCGGCGCACGGCGAATTGGCCGGCGACCCGGTGTATGGCGGGCAATTGCAGGACAAAGCCATTTTAAATGTGTTGCCCGAGGCGCGCGTCCGTGTGACGTATGAAGAAAAAACGGGCTATTTTGCTGATGGCGCCACTTATACACTGCGGCAGCCCGTGTACACTTTTTACGACCTGAATTACGGGGATTTTGCGCCGGGAATGATGTTTTCACCTCGTATTGCGCCGCAAATGCCCGGGCTCGGCTTACTGGAAATTGTACCTGAATCGGTTATTCTCGATTGGTCCGACCCCAACGACAGCAACAGCGATGGCATTTCCGGAAGACCCAACTACGTGTGGAATACCGCCAAACAACAATCCGAAATCGGGCGTTTCGGCTGGAAAGCCAACCAGCCCGACCTACAGCAGCAAACAGCCAAGGCATTCAACGGCGACATAGGAATTACCTCTAACCTGTTTCCCGAAGATCACCTGACACCTTTCCAGCAACTGCAATATCCTGGCATCCCCAATGGCGGGGCGCCGGAAATCAGCGACGATCTGCTGGCAAAAGTAGTATCGTATTGCCAGACCCTCTCCGTGCCTGCCCGGCGCGACTGGACGGATCAGCAGGTGCTGCGCGGCAAATTCCTGTTTACCGAACTCAAATGCGAAGCCTGCCACCGCCCGTCCCTGAGCACCGGAAATGGCGGCAGCATCGGCGCTTTAAAAAACCAGAACATCCGGCCGTATTCCGATCTTTTGCTGCACGACATGGGCGCAGACCTGGCCGACAACCGCCCCGACGGATTTGCGACAGGCACTGAATGGAGAACCGCACCACTCTGGGGCATCGGCATGATTCCAACCGTGAACGGCCATTCTTTCCTGCTGCACGACGGCCGTGCCCGAAACCTGGAAGAAGCCGTACTCTGGCATGGCGGCGAAGCGGAACAATCGCGTGAAGATTATAAGAAATTATCGGCTGAGGACCGGGCTGCATTGTTGCTGTTCCTGGAAAGCCTTTGAGGTTGTTGAGGATGTTGAGAATGTTGAGGGGTTGAGATTGTTGAGGGGTTGAGGGGTTGAGGTTGCTTCGCTCAAACCTATTTGAATAACTTGAGCGAAGCAACCTCAACAATCTCAACCCCTCAACAACCTCAACATCTCAACCCCTCAACATCTCAACCCCTCAACATCTCAACCCCTCAACAATCTCAACATCTCAACCCCTCAACATCTCAACCCCTCAACAATCTCAACCCCTCAACAATCTCAACCCCTCAACCCCTCAACATCTCAACAACCCCCATCCATCCATGCTCAACCACCTCCAACGTTTCACTTCCCGCAGATGGCTCGACGAGCCCGTCGGTATTGCGCCGCTGGCTACCTTACGGTTTGTGCTGGGAGGTATGTTGCTGGTGAGTACGCTGCGGTTTCTGGCGTTGGGATGGGTGAGCGACCATTACCTGCTGCCGAAATTTCATTTCAAGTATTTCGGGTTCGATTGGGTGCCGGTGTTGCCGGCCGGAGCGATGTACGCCGTGCATATTTTGCTGGCCGTCAGTTCGTTGTGTGTGATGATCGGCTACAGGTATCGCCTGGCGGCAGTCCTGCAGTTTTTGTTGTTTACCTATACCGAACTGATCGATCTTACCTATTATCTCAATCATTACTACTTCGTAAGCATTGCTACAGGCTTATTGATTCTCGTGCCTGCCAACCGCGCTTTTTCGGTGGATGCCTGGCGAAAACCCGATATCAGACAAACGCAGGTAGCCCGCTGGTGCATCCTCATTTTTCAGGTTCAACTTGGTATCGTTTATTTTTACGCAGGTATCTGGAAAATCAATTACGACTGGCTGATACTGGCGCTCCCCCTGAAAATCTGGGTACCGGCGAATGACCAACTTCCAATTGTCGGAGATTTCCTGGGATGGAAATGGACGCCGTACCTGTTCAGTTGGTTCGGTATGTTGTACGATGTGAGTATTGTTTTCTGGCTTTCCTGGTACCGGACGCGGTTGTTTGCCTACGCAACGGTTGTTTTTTTCCATGTACTCACAGGTCTGATGTTTCAGATCGGTGTATTTCCCCTGGTCATGATCGGCGCCACACTGGTATTTTTTTCAGAAGAATGGCACACCCGGCTCTGGAACAATATCTGGACCTGGGCAAACCGTTTCGCTGCAAGGTCGAGATTACGGACAAACATGAAAATATCCGCCCCCACACCTACACATCGTTATATCTTTGCGGCCCTGACGGTGCATTTTATGTTTCAACTGCTGTTTCCATGGCGTTATTTGTTGTATCCGGGCAATATTTTCTGGACGGAAGAAGGTTATCGCTTTTGCTGGCGGGTCATGTTGATGGAAAAAGCGGGCACAGCAACCTTTTTTGTAAAAGACGGCAAAACCGGGCGCGAAGGAGAAGTAGTGAACGGAGAATTCCTGAATGCGCACCAGGAAAAACAAATGGCCATGCAGCCCGATATGATCCTGCAATACGCGCATTTTCTGAAACAACATTATGAACAGCAAGGCATGCAAAACCCGTCCGTACGAGCCGCCGTGTACGTAACGCTAAATGCACGGCCAAGTCGCCTGCTGTTCGATCCCAACCTGGACCTGAGTTCGATTCAGGACGGCTGGCAAACCAAAACATGGATATGGAGCGACCAGTAAATACTCTTCGTCAGCAAACCTGTACAAAGCAATTGGCAGTGGTTTTTGTGGTGCAATTGCTTGCGCTGCATACTTTATCGGCGCAGGTTGTGCAGGATTCCATGTCGCCGCAGCAACTGCGCGAAGTGACCGTGCAGGAGAAAGGAAAAGGGTTTACGAATACCAGCATGCGCGGCATCGAAAACTTCGGCATTTACACCGGTAAAAAAACGGAAGTGGTGTCGATGAACAACCTCACCGCCAACGTTTCCACCAACAATGCCCGCCAGATTTACGGCCGCATCACCGGCCTCAACATCTGGGAAAGCGACGGCGCAGGACTCCAACTCGGCATCGGCGGCCGCGGCCTGAGCCCCAACCGGACCGCCAATTTCAACACCCGCCAGAACGGCTACGAGATCAGCGCAGATGCGCTCGGTTACCCCGAAAGTTATTACACACCACCTGCGGAAGCGCTCGACCGCATCGAGATTGTGCGCGGCGCGGCTTCGCTGCAATACGGCACACAGTTCGGCGGCCTGCTCAATTTCCGTTTCAAACGCGGTCCGCAGGACAAAAAACTCGAACTCACCAGCCGCCAGACGGCAGGTTCCTGGGGATTTTTCGGTTCGTTCAACAGCATTGGCGGTACCATCGCCAAAGGTAAACTCAATTACTACGCGTATTTTCAGTACAAAAAAGGCGACGGCTGGCGCCCCAACGGCGGTTTCAACTACCGCTGCGGTTACGTTTCCCTGGATTATAAACCGACCGACAAATTTTCCGTACAACTCGACCTGACGCGTATGGATTACCTGGCACAGCAGCCGGGCGGCCTTACCGACAAACTTTTCCAGGACGATGCCCGGCAGTCGGTGCGCAGTCGAAACTGGTTTCAGGTGGACTGGAACATGGCAGCGCTGTCGCTCAACTACGCCTTTTCAGAACGTACCAGCCTGAATATTCGAAACTTCGGGCTCATCGCCCGGCGCCAGTCCGTCGGCAACCTGGAACGTATCAACGTAGCCGATTTCGGCGAAAACAGAACGCTGATTTCCGGACAATTCCGCAACGCCGGGCAGGAAGGCCGCCTCCTGCACCAGTACACCTGGCGCGATCTGCCGCAAACCATTTTGTTCGGCTACCGTTTGTATTATGGGCATTCCACTGCCCGGCAGGGCGATGCGAACGACGGCAGCGGCCCCGATTTTTATTTCCTGCATCCCGAAGAACTGGAAAACTCGGATTACACTTTCCCTAACCGCAACCAGGCGCTGTTTGTGGAGCACGTGCTCAATTTCACACCGAAATGGAGCCTCACGCCCGGGCTGCGGCTCGAACACATCAATACCGGCTCGGAAGGATATTACACGCAGCGCGTTCTCGACGGCGCCGGAAATGTGATCGTGCAAAACAAATTCAATGACACACAAACGCGCGACCGCGGTTTTCTGATCGGCGGTCTCGGCATTTCCTGGAAGCCGAAACCCACGCTGGAATGTTACGCCAACGTCTCGCAGAATTATCGGGCCATCAACTTCACCGACCTGCGTATTTCCAATCCCAACTACGTGGTAGACAGCGCGATACACGATGAAAAGGGATTTACTGCCGACCTTGGTTTGCGCGGCCGGAAATCGGACTTTTTTACCTGGGAACTGACGGCTTTTTACGTGGCTTACAACGGCCGCATCGGACAGGTGCTGCGCGCCGACCAGCCGCCGCTGTACAACGACTACCGCTTTCGCAGCAATATTTCCGATGCCCGCAACATCGGGCTGGAAGCCTTCGGTGAAGTAGATTTGTTGCGCCTGTTCGGCCATCAGCGCCATCCGCTGCGCTGGACCTTGTTCGTTAATACGGCCATCGTAGATGCGCGCTACATTCACACGGAAGACGCTTCGGTGCGCAATAAAAAAGTGGAAATGGCGCCGCCGCTGTTGTTCCGCACCGGCACGACGCTGCAACGAGGCCCCTGGCGCGCGGCCCTGCAGGCGGGTTACATCGCCGCGCATTATTCAGACGCCACCAATGCCGAACGCACGGCTACAGCCGTGGAAGGCAAAATCCCTTCGTATTTTGTGATGGATCTTTCAGCCTCCTGGCGCTGGCGCTGGCTCATAGTGGAGGGTAGTTGCAACAACCTGCTGGACGCCCGGTATTTCACACGGCGGGCCGAGAGTTATCCGGGACCGGGGATTATTCCTTCGGATGGAAGAGGAGTGTATGTGACGGTGGGGGTGAAGTTGTAATTACCGCCGGTTTATTTATGTTACTTGATAGACTGTTACGGTGTTGGTAAAATTCATACTATCCAAATCACCTTGCCGGATCATAACATAATACCTGCCATCCATATAGTTGTTGAAGTTGTTTTTCAGGTTCGAAAGTTCGGTGAATACATTGCCTTCAAACTCCAATAGCAACCTCCAGTCCCTGCATTCGGGAATATTGTCGTTTATAATTTGACTGACTTCGTTCTTATTATCCGCATAATGACTTCCAAACCACAGGAGGTTTTTATCTTTCAGTTCGGCCTCGAGTAGCACACAGCCCTGGATCTGGTTGGGATGGCCCAGGAGTTTTATCGAATCAACATATCCATATTCGCGAAGTATTTCCTGAATATACAGGTAAGAATCGTTTTCTGCTTTACTCATGGAGGGGCCTGTCCACAATGAACTTTCCAGAGGCGGAATATTGATTTCTTCGGCGGTTATCAAATCCTGTTCCTTAAGGTTGCCAAAACTTGCCAAATCATCGGGCAATGCAATCTCTACCACATTTTCAACCTCTTCCGAATACGTTACAATGATATCTCCGAATGAATATAAATCATCTTGCCTGACAATTGTACCGAAAAAATACAGCACTCCATCATTTTTGAACTCTTGTGTAGATCTGCTGCCCTGATTAAAATCGTTGATATACAATTGTCCGATAAATAAGGATGACAAACCATTTCGATCTTTGGGAAACTGAAAACCCGGGTGCGCAACAGGCAGCCCGCCCAGTTTTGTCAAACCTGCTTCACCTTCCCGTTCTTTTGGCACAATCTTGTTTGCCAACCTGTAATTCGATTTGATGAACTCGGCTATCTCGTCATTTCCCAGAAACGCAGAGATCCTGAACAAATAGGCAAGTCTTTGATCGAGGTCGAATAGATGGTATGACTCAAAGGATATACCGCAAAAAGCAATGCTGTCCTTCTCCGTTATTTGCTCTTCAATCCTCGCCCAGTACACGCTGTTCTTCTCCGGAAAATAAAGCGTGAGTTCGTATTGATGCTCCGAACTCAATTGCCCGATTTTCCTGATCGGGTAGGCATAAACTGTAAAATAACCGTCTTTTAAAAAGACGAAATCCCCTTCGGCAGGTTGGCCTTTCAGGAAATTGACGGTCAAAGTCAATGTTTCGGCAGTGATATTTTGTTTGCCGTTTGTTATGTTGATAAGTGCAATATTCATGAAGGCAAGCGGAGCGCAGTCATTACGATTTGAAATTTATATGCTCTTGTTGATGCCTCACCCGTCAACCCGCCGCACCCTTCCATTCACCAGCGCATCCAAAATTTGAAACACCACCAGCGGCTTCTGCGCCTGCCAGTGTATGTCGTTGTAATCTTCCCCGAAGTGCACATAGTGTTGCAGCCGCGCCGCATGCATTTCCTCCTCCACGTGTGTACGCGTATTGAGGATGGCGATCCAGCCGCCTTCCTCGTTCACCTCTTCGGCCCATTCGGCGTAATAATCGTCGTCGGGCGAGGCGTGGAAATTGAGCACGTTCTCGCAGAAAAGCACGAATTTTGTGATGCCTTTGTCATACAGCGGATCGATGACGTTGCGCTTGAGAAACATGATGTCGTTGTGCAGCGTGTCATTCCACTCGCCCATCAGTTCGATCAGCGCGCAATGTTCGTCGTAGTCGGCGTAAAGGATCTTGCCGTACAGCGTAGCGGACCCGAAAGCGTCCCATTGCGGGTGGATGTAAAAGTTATAAATCCGTTGCGTGTAGGCGAATTCGTTGTATTTACGGCCGAAAAACGGCGAGTTCGTATCTTCTTCGGCGGCGTACAGGTCGCGCCAGCGGTAGTATGGTTCTATGTTGTGCATGGTAAAGAAAAAATCGCTTGCAAAAATACCTTTTTTTAGGGGTTTGGGGTTTGGGGTTTTGTGTTTGGGGGGCGTTGCGCCTGGGCTTTTGAAAAATTTAATATTTAACCACAAGGTTCACGAAGGAGGTGCACAAAGTTAACCAAGAGATGATGAATGACGTTTTGTGAACCTTGTGCAATCCCTTTGTGAACCTTGTGGTTAAAACACAAAAACGATCATGGAACGCAGCATCTCGAAAATCGTTGTGACCGGACCCGAATCTTCCGGAAAAACTGTGCTGGCAGAAGCGCTCGCTGCGGAACTTGGAGTGTCGTGGGCGCCCGAATTTGCTCGCTATTACGTTGCGCATCTGGGCCGGCCTTATGTGCAAAACGACCTCAAAACAATCTATCACGGCCAAAAAGCCTGGGAAAACTGGTTTCTGGAAAAAGCCCGCTCCTCCACTACCCTGCCCTGCCTGGTTTGCGACACCGACTGGACGGTGCTGCGTATCTGGGAAAAATACGGTTATCGAACGCCTTCCGTTTTAGCGGAGAATGACGATTGGGAACAATCCAAAAACACCATCTACCTGCTGTGCAGCCCGGATTTTCCCTGGCAGCCCGACCCGCTCCGCGAACATCCCGAAGAACGCTGGCTGTTGTTCGAATTGTACCGGGAATTGCTGCTGAAGCGGGGATTAAACTTTTTTATACTGGAAGGAACGCAGGAGGAGCGCCTGAAAGCGGCGTTGGGTATTAGTTATTAGTTATTAGTTATTAGGGGTGGGTAAGGGTTGTTTTGTACTAATTTTTGGCCGCACTATCGGGAATGCTAAACATTAGTACAAAACAACCCTTACCCACCCCTAATAACTAATAACCGATAACGAATAACCGATAACGAATAACACGTACCTTTACGTCCATAACTCATTGGGGTGCCGGCTCGTTCCGGCTGAGATTACACCCATCGAACTTGTCCGGGTAATGCCGGATAAGGAATGAAGCGGGTAGTGGCATCACTACGCGTCCGAAGCCCCTTCGGAAGGCGGATGTTTCACTCAACAGGTTCTTTTACAATGGTTTACAACCAGTTTTTCAGCACCCTGCCAGTTCTTTTAAAGGCAAGTGTTTGGAGTATTTTTCTGGCGGCAACGCCCATTTCCCAACTTTCGGCCCAGCAAAATCCGCTCGATTCCATCGCTTTGCGCACAGTGGTTATTCAATCGACCCGGGCCGGCCAAGATCACCCTGCTCCCCACAGCAATTTTTCGGCGGAAAAAATCAGCCAATCCTACCAGGCGCAGGACGTACCGATGCTGCTGAGCAGCGTACCGTCGCTGGTGGAAAATTCCGACGCCGGCGCGGGTGTCGGCTACACCGGACTGCGCATTCGCGGCAGCGACCCGACCCGGGTAAATGTGACCGTCAACGGCATTCCGTTCAACGACGCCGAAAGCCAGGGCGTTTTCTGGGTCAACATGCCCGATCTGGCGGCTTCCGCAGCCGAAATTCAGGTGCAGCGCGGCGTGGGCGCCAGTTCCAACGGCGCCGGAGCATTCGGCGCTACGGTGAATATCGATTTGTCGAAAGTGGATCCGGAGCCATTTGGCGTGGTGTCCAATACCTTCGGCTCCTTCGGCACGCGCAAGCACTCGGCCTACCTCGGCACCGGCCTGATCGGCGGGAGAGTTGCATTTACCGGGCGCATTTCCACCATTCAATCGGACGGATACATCGACCGGGCCAGTTCCGACCTGAATTCGTTTCACCTGACCGGCGCCTACATCGACGACAAACAATCGTTTCAGGCGCATATCCTGTCGGGGCACGAGCGCACGTACCAAGCCTGGTACGGATTGCCCGCGCAGTTCCTCGACTCCATCCGTACGTACAACCCCGCCGGCACCGAGCGACCCGGCGATCCTTACCGCGACGAAGTGGACGACTACACGCAGCGGCATTTCCTGGCACATTACAAATACAAGTTCAAAAACAACTGGAGTCTGCAACTGAACGGGCACTACACCCGCGGTTTCGGGTATTACGAGCAGTACAAGGGTGGTGAAGAAGCGTCGGATTACGGCCTTGCATCCTGGGGCGATACCACCGTCGCCGAAACGGACCTCGTACGCCGGCGCTGGCTCGACAACCATTTTTACGGCGGCACTTTTGCCCTGCAATGGGAACCCCGGTCGAAGTGGAACAGCACGTTCCTGCTCGGCGCTGCCGCCAGCCGTTACGAAGGCCGGCATTATGGCGAACTGATCTGGACACAAAACGCACCCGCCGTACCCAAAGATTTCGTGTATTATGACAACAACGCCGACAAAAGCGACGCCAATGCTTTTTTGAAATGGGAAAGCCGGCCGTTTACGGAACTGCGAACCTTTGTCGACCTGCAGGTTCGCCGGGTGGGCTACGATTTCCTCGGTTTTAATAATGACCTGGAAAATGTGACGCAAAATGCATCGCTCACTTTTTTCAATCCCAAAGCCGGTTTTTCCTGGTATGTTTTCAAAAGGTGTATGGTGACCGGTTTTGCCGGTATCGCGCAGCGCGAACCCAACCGCGACGACTACACTCAATCGTCGCCCGGCAGCCGGCCCCGGCCGGAACAAATGCTGGACCTGGAACTGGGATTTCATCAGCAACAGGCCAACTGGACCGCTTCTGCAAATCTCTATTTCATGGATTACCGCGACCAACTGGTGCTCGACGGTCGCCTCAACGACGTGGGCGCCTACATCCGCACCAACGTGCCGAAGAGTTACCGGGCCGGGCTGGAACTGGAGGCGAAGGCCACCTTTGGGAAAGTGCTCCAGTTGAATGCCAACGCCACTTTCAGCCGCAACAAAGTGAAAAAACTCACGGAATACCGCGATAACTGGGACGACGGGAGCCAGCAAAGAATTGATTACAGCAATACGGATCTGGCATTTTCGCCCAATGCGATGGCCCGCCTGGAAGCCACTGCAATGTTGCTTCGAAAAACAAACCATGACCTATCCATTTCATTATCAGGCAAATACGTCGGCAAACAGTACCTGGATAACACGTCCAACGAAAACTCGGTACTGCCGTCCTATTTCTTCTCCGACCTGCGGCTGAATTACGACCTGAAAAATGTCATCGGCCAAAACGTCGGCCTGGTGTTTTCCATCAACAACCTGTTTAACAATCAGTATTCCGCCAATGGCTGGGTGTACCGCTATATTTCAACGGGTTACGATCCGCGCCCGGATGATCCGTATACGCGATCTGAAGGCGGCGGCGTGTACCACCAGGCGGGTTTTTTCCCGCAGGCGGGCCGCTACCTGATGGGGTCCGTGGTTGTCCGGTTTTAAGAGACGTGAGAGAAGTGAGAAAAGTGAGAGCCGTGAGAGAAGTGAGAGAGTGAGAGAAGTGAGAGAGTGAGAGCCGACTTCGATTACGCCGCTTCGCTTACGGCGCCTCACCATAAAATGGCTGGATTTTCCAGCAGGTAGGACGCTACATAATGGGTCCGGTGGTTGTTCGGTTGTATTATGTTTTTGGTTTGATTTGAGTGGATACGTAGTGGTGGCATGGGTTTTTGAAAAAAAGGACCGTTTTAGTTCTTTCGAACTAAAACGGTCCTTTTTTTCAAAAACCCATGCCACCACTAAGCCACCGCGTATCTAAACGCCGAAAGCGAAGCGGTCTACTCTACGCCTCTCACTCTCTCACTTCTCTCACCCCTCTCACTTCTTAATAGCCGCTATACCCGGCAGTTCCTTCCCTTCCAGAAACTCCAGCATCGCCCCGCCGCCGGTGCTCACAAAACTGACCTTTTTCGCCAGTTTCAGTTGATTCACCGCTGCTACGGAATCGCCGCCGCCGACCATCGTGAATGCACCTTTTTTGGTGGCAGCCGCGCAGGCTTTGGCAACAATCTTGGTGCCGTCGGCAAATGCAGGCATTTCGAACACGCCCATCGGGCCGTTCCAGATGATGGTTTTGCTTTTACGGATCACACCGGCAAACTGGCGTGCAGCAGCCGGACCGATGTCGAGGCCCATCCAGCCGTCGGGAATTTTATCGCTCGGAGCAACCTGCGTAGCCGCATCGGCTGCGAATTTATCAGCGCAGATAGAATCCTTCGGAAGCAGGACTTTTACGCCCGCCGCTTTCGCTTTTTTCAGAAATTCCTTGGCGGTATTTACTTTTTCGGCTTCTACCAGCGAGTTGCCGACAGCGCCTTTTTTAGCCAGGAAAAACGTGTATGCCATGGCGCCGCCGATCAGGATATTGTCGGCGTAATCGAGGAATTTTTCCAGCAGCATGATCTTGTCGCTCACTTTGGAGCCACCGGTTACGCAGGTAACGGGGCGTTCCGGATTGTGCATGGCACGCGTAGCATTCTCGATTTCGCGCTCCATCAGGAAGCCGAACGTCTTGTGGTCTTTGTCGAAATATTGCGCCACGATGGTAGTGCTGGCGTGTGCGCGGTGCGCGGTGCCGAAAGCGTCGTTGACGTAGATATCGCCCAGTGCAGCCAGTTTTTTTGCAAAATCGGCGTCGCCTTTTTCTTCTTCCGGGTAAAAACGGGTGTTTTCCAGCAGCAATACTTCGCCCGGTTTGAGGGCAGCAGCCTTTTTCACGGCGGATTTACCTACGCAGTCGTCGGCGAAATGCACCTTGACTTTCAGTTTCTTTTTCAGGTGCTTCACCAGATGTTGCAGCGTAAATTTCTGCTTGTTGATACTACCGTCGGCGTTCAGTTTTTCCAGCGGACGGCCGAGGTGCGACATCAGGATGGCCGAGCCGCCCTGTGCCAGGATATGTTGAATCGTGGGAAGCGCCTCGCGGATGCGGGTATCGTCCGTGATGTTGTATTCCTTGTCCAGCGGGACATTGAAATCGACCCGGATGAGCGCTTTTTTGTCTTTAAAATTGAGTTTCATATGATGCTATTGATGAACGGTATGCGGAGTGCAGCGGCAAAAGTAAAAATCCTGCAACGCCGGAACCACTGATTGGGTGGATTTTCGTGGTTTTTTACGAATCAGTTCACATTTCCTTCATTCGCGACATTCATACCCGAACTCATTTCCAAACCATGTACCGATTTACTGCCTCTTGCATCTGTATCCTCTATTTCCTTGCACCCGCTTTCGCGCAAGTGACCCACGATTTTCCCTGGTGGGATTACCGGAGTCCGGCCTGGTTGAACGGCCGCATCGGCGTGGGTATGCAGTTCAGCAACCAGAATGAACAACTCTATTTTTTCACCGAAACGGATGTATGCTTTTCCTGCGCTGTGAACCATTTTAAACGGCCGGCGCAAGACCTGCATGCCCAATTGCTGCGCAACAAATTCCGCGGAAACATTCACCTGAAACTCCAGACCAGCAAGGATTTCAAACTTTACGGCACCCGTTTTTCCAAAAAAGCGCAGGATATCCAGTTCAGAAACCTGTCGTGGACCTACCTGACCAACGTCGGTATCTCGGCCGATTATGGGCTGTACCGAACCTGGCGCATTTCCGAACCCGAAACAGGCAACCTGACAGATCGTTTCCGCAAACGCAGCCGAATCCGCCTGCGGTACGATTTCACCTCGCGGTATCATTCTTACTATTATCGCAAACTAAGCAATACCGTCGGCTACGTGACCGTGAATGTGGCGCGCCTCGACGATCGCTGGGGCTTCAACATCAACTGGGGAAACGATGTGTTCATCCCGAAATTCATGCGTTCGTTCCTCACCAACCACGACCACGGAGAAACCAATTCCGCCTTTATTTCGGCCTATTTCCGTCCGATGGAACACCGCAGCCGCGATGCCAACGAAGTATTCGCCTACCGGCCGGAGAGCCTGCAAAAACTGGAAACCACCGTATCGCTGCGTATGATCACCGACCGGCGCACTCATAAAAAACTGGCTTCCAACCAGACCCGTATGGGCATGTACGACGTGCTGGGGCTCGTCAACAGTTTTCACGGCTACTATGGCGTTCGTATAAAAGTGGAAAATGGGTTCGGCGGCCTCGGACTGTTCCTCGGAAAAGACGATATGAAATGGGGCCGCGACATGCAGCGCTTCGCGCACCAGGGTTATGCGCATTTGCCGGGCAGCATCGTCCGCAAGATTTTTATGAAAATGGCCGGCGTCAGTTCGCCCCTGTTTCCCTGGGAAAGCCAGCCGCTGTATTACAGCAAACCCCGTTTTTATTACGAATTCAATACAGACCTCTTTTATCCATATGTCAACCACAACTATTCAAAATAAGAAAAACAGCACGAAAAACGGCATATTCCTGCTCGTTTTCCTGTTTATACAAGCGGCTGTTTCCGCGCAAGGCCCCCGATTTTTTCATTACCACGAAATAGCGGGACACCTCAGAGAACTCCGCAAAGGCGCGCTCGAATACGTCGCCATCACCGGCAACAATACGCCCGAAGGCGACCAGCGCATGCTCGATACGCTGCGTATGTTTCTGGGAAAAAACCTGCCGCCCGGCGTACAACCCCTGTGGCCGCATTACCACGGCGTGATCAAAAACCTGCAAATCAAAGGCGCCAACTGGCGGAATTTGCCGGAAGAACTGACCGGTTTCCGGCACCTGTTCGAACTCAGTTTTATACAGTGCCCCTTCGTCAACCTGCAAAGCATCAACGACCAGATAAAAGCGCGCCGCGATGCCGACCACGACGACGATATGTACCGGAAATTCAAAAATGACATCGTATCGCTGAGTTTTTCGGATACGAATTTTGAAACGCAGGATTCCTGCAACCTGGAAATAGAACTGCTGGAAGAACTCAAGGAATTGCGGTTCGTACGCATCGGGAACTTCAGCCGGCATTGCCAAAACCTGCTCACGCAACTCGGCAAGGCCTACCCTTCCCTCGGCTGGCTGACCATTGAAGATTGCGGCCTCGACGACCTGAACAGCCTGCTGCCGTTGCAGGCATTCAAAAAACTGAAATCCGTGTCGCTGGCCCGTAATCGCCTGACCCAAATGCCAAAAGTGCCCGAATCGCTGAATGCACTGGATTTGTCTTTCAATTTCCTGAGCGAATTCCCGGCTAAAGACAGCATTTCCTTAAAAGACCTTGATTTTCTGTACCTGGATTGCAACCTGTTCGACTACCTCAATCTGTATAAAGTATTGTCAGACACCCTTTTAGACAGAATGGACGTATTTACCTATGATCCCTGCAATTTCGACAATCCGCAGGACCTGCGACTGATTGCGCCGGCGCTCGACAAACGAAAAGTAGCCGTTTACATGCCGTTTGTGCCGCGTTACCACAATGATTTTGTAACCGCCCTGCCCGATTGCAACCGCTGTTCGGCACACCGCAGCGCAGTGGTCGACGAACTGCTGAAAGATGTGACATTTGTGGATTCTAGCAGCACGGAAAGCCATATTTCCTTTGTGCAGGACCGGATGAAATGGGAAACGCTCACCACTTCCGGACCCGATAACCGCATCTTTTTTTACCGGCAACTGAAGTCCTGCACCCGGGATTTTAAAGATCCCGACGACCCGGCGCAGGTGTGGGACTGGCAGTTATGTTTCTGGCTGGTGGATACGGGCTCGATCGATGGCGGGGTGAAAAAACTGGAACTCCGGATCAAGGATAAGACAGGGAAGGCTTTGTTGGAAGTGGTAACTAACTGAAATGATGCATGGATTCGGGTGAATTTCGGACATGCTGCTGAGTCATCCGATGACTTCGAGTCATCGGATGACTCAGCAGTATGTCCGAAATTCACCCGAATCCATGAAAAATTACAAGTCATGGCCGCAAAGCCACCAATAAACCGTTTAAATCCGCATTATCCGCTCAATTCGCGTCCCCAAATCCCCCCCGAATACACCAAACCGACTGCTTCTGCGGTCCAATTCCTTCATTCGCAGCACCCCAGCACCCCGGCGACCATTCCAGCACGGA
>JAKQJD010000074.1 GCA_029561355.1 Bacteroidota bacterium
GTCAACTTCTCAAGCAGCGCCTGCATCCTATGCCGTTCTTCCCTTTTTAAAATGACGGTCGGCGGCGCGGCGCGTTCGGCGCAGGAAAGCAGGTTGCAACGCTGGCAGGTAACATTCACGGTAATATGGGGAATGGCGGGATCGTCCCAGAACTGAATGGTGCGTTTGGCATGGGCGTCGAGCAATACGCCGAGTGTGACACTCACGTTGCGGCCTACCGACGGGTAACCGGGTTTGGCGACTGCAATACACAGGTATTCTTCACCCGTGTCCAAAAAAGAAGCCCGCTGCACGCCGGTCATCATCAATCCTGAATCGTCCGATTGTTGCTGGCGTTCCTGCAACTGCTGCAACATGGTAAGCGACAGCCAGCGGCGGCAATAATGCTCGTTCAATCCCGACGCATGCGGCTGGTGGCGCCGGTTGAGGTGCAGTTCCTTGTCCATATCGAATCCGTTCCGGTCCAGGTCGTGGATAAAACGCAGGAAAAATACCTTGTCGAGCCGGAAATCTTTCGTCAGCAGATTAAAACGCTGGAACAGTACTTCCGGACTGGCCTTGTACTTGGCCATGAGTTGAAGCAGGGTCTGGCTGTTCCATTTTGTCTGTTTGAAAAACGAATCAATATCCCGTACAAACGCCTGCCTGTTGATAAGAATAGCCACGGCAAAATAAGCGGCCTTGTAGTTGTTGAGCGTTTCTTCAAATGATTTGACGCGCAGAAAACTGGACGTGAGCGGCCGGTCCTTCAGTTCCAGCACATTGAAACCCAGTTCTTTAGCCAGTTGAAAGGCCCTTTGCGATTCATTGAGCCTGCTGTTCAGCAGCAGCAGTTTTTTGTGCGGGTTATAAATCGAGCGCAGGCTTTGCAGTTCGGGATGTTTGGCAATTTTTTGCCCGTCGATACTGTAATGATATTGTGTTTCAAGCAATTGCGCCAGCAAGTCGGACGGCACGCCTCCATCTTCCGGGAGGTGGTACTTTTGAACGAATGCGTCGGCAGCATCCTCTATTTCCTGGAAATAGTTGTTGCGCAGTTCCTGATAGGCGCGCAGGGCGGCGAAGAAAAAATTCTCGTCGCGCAGGGAATAGTTCCGCGCGATTTCAAGCAGCGCGGAGATAAAGGCATTCACCCGGTCGGGCGCGCGGGCAATGATTTCCACCACCTGCTGTAGTTCGATACCGAATAAATCCAGAGGAAGTTCGTTCAGGAAATTGCTTTGCAGCAGGTCGCCCAGCGGGGCAAACTGCTTGGTAAGTTCCGGCGAACGAAGAAAATCCGGCGCCACGCCCAGCGCCTCAGCCAGCCGCTCCTGATTGGCCGGTTGCGGGTATTTCTTTCCTTTTTCTATTTCATTGAGATAGGAAATGGAAATACCGGTGTGTTTGCTCAGTTCTTCAAAATTCCAGCCCTTCTCCTGGCGAAACTGGCGGACTTTCAAACCAAAAATTATGCGCTGGTGTTGTGTGGTCGACATAGCACCGCAAATGTAAGAAGCAGATCGGCTGAAAGGAATAGTTCGGCAGATTGCTTTTTGAAATTCTATTCAAAACACATTTTTCACCGTAATTTTGCGCGCCGTAGCGGCTGAAGGCTGCCACACCCTCACAACATTGTAGCAAAAATGGTTTATATCACACGCATAGAGCGCTTCAACGCGGCCCACAAACTTTGGGTGGAAGATTGGTCGGAAGAAAAAAACGTGGCTGTATTTGGCAAATGTTCCAATAAAAACTGGCACGGCCACAACTACCACCTGCACGTGACGGTAAAAGGTCGCCCCGATCCGGTGACCGGTTTTATTATCGACGTCAAATTGCTCAGCAAGATTATTCACTCGGAAGTGACCGATCACCTCGATCACAGCAACCTGAATCTGGATGTGGAATTCATCCCGAAAGGCATGCAACCAACCACGGAGAATCTTGTTATCCTCATCTGGCAGCGCCTGGCGGCGGCTTTGCAGGCCCATCCTTGTCAGTTGCATGCCATCAAACTTTGGGAAACGGAAACCATTTACGCCGAATATTACGGCGAATAGAGGGCCGGTTTCCGTTATCAGGAGCATGGATTTTCCATTCGGCTCCTCAAAACCGACCTAATGGCTTACAAAAAAACCGATCATTACAACGAGGAATTGACCGCGCGGCTCAAAGCCGGCTACCACGATATGCTTGCCGGGTTGGGTGAAGACATTTCGCGCGACGGCTTGCTCAAAACCCCGGAACGCGCCGCCAAAGCCATGCAATTCCTGACGCAGGGTTATGAAATGGATGCCGGCGCCATTCTCCGGTCGGCTATGTTCAAGGAAGATTACAGTGAAATGGTGATTGTGAAAGACATCGAGGTGTATTCTCTTTGCGAACACCACATGCTGCCTTTTTTTGGGAAAGCCCACGTAGCGTATATTCCGAACGGTTATATCGTAGGTTTGAGCAAGATTCCGCGTATTGTGGACGTGTACGCCCGCCGGCTACAGGTACAGGAGCGCCTCACCATCGAAGTGCGCGATATTATTCAGGATACGCTCCAGCCGCTCGGTGTGGCTGTCGTGATCGAAGCACGGCACATGTGTATGATGATGCGCGGCGTACAAAAGCAAAATTCGGTTACGACTACCTCGGCTTTTACCGGCGAATTCAGAAATGCCGAAACGCGTGGCGAATTTCTGCGGCTGATCGGCTCCAGGCTGCATTGACTGTGGATAGATGGGGAACGCTGATTTGCGGATTAAAACCGATTTTTTGTGGCCTGTCGGCCACTAAAAATCCTTATTATTCCGCTTAATCCGCAAAATTCGCGTCCCCATTCATCTCACCCAAAAATAAAAACCACCAGTACGGCGTTTTGCCGGCCGGTGGTTTTATCGTTAATTCGCCACTCCTTACATTTCGTTTTCACCACATACCATGAGAAATTTCCGCTTTTCCGGCCCCCTTGTTTTCATTCTTTTTATCTGTCTATCAAAAAGTTACGCGCAGGATTTTTACGGCGCCGGCATACAGGATATTCGTATCGACCTGCCTTACCGAAACTGGGACGTAAAACTCGACTCCCTCAAAAAAGCCAACCCGGACGCGCGGCTCCCGGCTTCCATCACCATCAACGGTACGAAATACGACAGTGTCGGTGTGCGATACAAAGGCAATAGTTCCTATTTCCGTTCGCGCAATGAAACGGCCAAAAAACTTCCTGTCAACGTCAAACTGGACTTTAAAAACAAGACCCAGAAGATCAAGAATGGTTATACGACGGTTAAACTTTCCAATGCATTTCTGGATCCGTCTTTCATTCGCGATCCGTTATCCTATGAAACAATCCGGAAATACATGCCGGCGCCCACGTGCAACTTCTCGAAATTGTACATGAACGGCAAATACTACGGACTCTACATCAACACGGAATCCATCGATCAGACTTTCATCAAAAAGCACTTCGGCACCAACAACGGCCACCTGGTGAAATGCGATCCCGACAACTGGCAGCGCGTACGCAGCCAGAGCGGTTGCCCCAAAGGGGAGAACGCTTCGCTGGCGTATCTGAACGACAGTCCTGGTTGTTACGATGCATTTTATGAAGTGGAGGACCCGGCAGCCTGGAAAGTACTGCTGAACCTGATCAAGGTGCTGAATAAAACGCCCGACAAAATTGAAACCGTACTCGATGTAGATCAGACGCTCTGGATGCTCGCACTCAACAACGCCATGGTCAACCTCGATAGTTACAACGGTTCGCTGTCGCACAACTATTACCTGTGGTTCGACTCTCTCAACGTGGCGCATCCGCTCATCTGGGACCTCAATATGTCGTTCGGCGGCTGGCGCAGAAACTTCAGTTTTGTTGAAATGAAAGATGATGAACTGATTCAGTATCAGCCGCTTGCAGAAATTGACAACGCCAAAAGGCCGCTCATTTCCAAACTGCTGAAAAACCCCTTGTACCGGAAAATATACCTGGCGCACCTCGGCACCATCGTCAATGAACAACTCGTCACCGGCGCACTCGTCAGCCGCGCACAGGCAATGATAAAAGAAATTGATCCTGCCGTCAAACAGGACACCCTTAAACTGTATTCCTATGCCGATTTTCAGCAATCGCTCGACAAAACCATGAAAGATGGTCCCGACAACGTAATAGGCCTGCGGCAGTTGATGGACAAACGCACACAATACCTGCAGAAACACCCGCTGCTCAACAAGGCCAAGCCTGTTATTGCAGATGCGCATCACCAGAAAACCGGCGAACAGGTTGTTTTCACAGCCAAAATAACCAATGCAAAAGCATCTTACCTGTACTACCGGAATACCAAAGCGTTGGCATTCAAAAAAATGACCATGACGGACGACGGCGCTAACGGCGACGTCAAGGCGGGCGACGGCATTTACACTGCAACCGCCAAAGCCGCCGATGCTACCCAGTATTACTTCGTGGCGGAAAGCGAAGAGGCTGCCCTCACCCTTCCGGAGCGGGCTTCCTACGAATTCCTGGAAGTGAAATGATCCGGCACAACGTCGTCGGGTATATTCTTCTGGTCTTTTTCCTGTTGTGCGCTACCGGGTTTATATGGTGGGTACAGGAGGATCCATTTTTTTGGGATACGATTCAACTCGGTTCCAAACATGCGCATTTCTTTTATGAAAACGGGCGCCATTGGGAGGCATTGCCGCCGGAAATAGATTCCGGTCACCCGCCGCTACTGGGATTGTACCTGGCTAATTTATGGGCTGTATTCGGGAAAAGGCTGGAAGTAGGCCACTGGAGTATGCTGCCTTTTCTTTGGGCAATCATCATATTCCTTTACAGGCTGGGCAAAAAACTGGGTGGCGCTACCTGGGCTTACTGGCTTTTACCACTCGTTTTGCTCGACCCGGTATTGCTGGGGCAAAGTTCCCTGGTTGGTCCGGACCTGATCCTCGCTGCTTTTTTCCTGTGCAGCCTCGATGCCATCGTGGGGCGAAACAGCATGCTGCTGGCAGTGGGAATTGCGGGGCTTTGCACCGTCAGCATGCGTGGCATGATGTGTTCGGCAGCACTTTTTACAGGGCTGCTATGGTTTGACCGGAAATACGTGTTTACAAAAGGATGGATCTCCTTTTTACCCGGAGTGGCACTGGCAGGCGCCTTTCTGTTTTGGCACTATCGGGCTACGGGATGGATCGGTTATCATGCCGGTTCCCCCTGGGCGCCGGCCTTCAGACCCGCAGGCATCCAGGAAATAGTGCGGAATGCCGGCATTCTAGCCTGGCGATGGCTGGATTTTGGCAGGTTTGCCGAATGGATTTGTTTGGGCTTTTTACTTTGGCAGCTGCGTAAAAAGCGGACAGGCGATTGGAATGTGCCCGTAGAGCGGCAATGGCAGATTTTGTTCGTATGCCTGTTCGTATTGCTCAGTTATTCGGCTTTGCGGTACAACAACCTTTCCGCGCACCGGTATTTCCTGCCTTTGTTTCTGGCCTTTCATTTGATTGTATTTCAATGGATTGTACATATGCCGCAACTTCGTGCCATCACAAAAAAGACAATATTGGGTATAATTTCCCTCACCTTTGCCGTCAGTAACTTTCAGGTTTACCCGCACGGTATATCGATGGACTGGGACAGCACCCTGGCACATTTGCCTTACCATGAGATGCGGGGCGAGGGTATTGCTTTTTTAAAACAACACCGGATTCCATTTCAGGAAATTGGGTCTGCATTTCCCAATATTAATACGGATGAGAATGTGTCTTTAAATGGCGATTTCACATCATTCGTGCCCATAGACACCCTCAGAAACAACTATATTTTCATTTCAAACGTCTTTAATGATGTGTCGAAAGAAGACCGCAAAGCGTTACAGACCACTTGGGACCTGGTGTGGCAGCGTCAGCGTGGGCAGGTGTGGGGAGAAATTTACAAAAAAAGAATACTTCCTGAATGAAACCGTGTGCATTTGTAGATTACAATGCATCTTTGTTCATATTAGTCTGAGTCCGTTTCCAAAAAATCTATTGTATTAAACGCTAATCATTTCTTAAAATTCGGGCAACGGTGCAGTTGTTCGCCTCTTCTTTCGTTTCCTGCGTGGAAACACATAAATTGCCGCGTCAAATCTTCAACATATTAGCCATACTATGCATTCTGTAAACCTTCGTCAGTGCCTCATCATACCGTGTCTTTTATGTTTTTTTGCTTTTTCTTCGTCCGCACAGGATTGTACCAGTGTCATCAAGGAAAATAAAAAAATCAGTGGTATCCAGATCGCCAACAGCACGCCGCTCACTGTAGTTGTAAGAGGTGGATACAACTATTCCATTGAGTTTTTTACGAATGAGAAAGGGATATTTGCCCGTATGACTTCTGTTGGAGGTATCGAGTTCAACCAGGATGACCAGGTGGTGTTCATCGATGCTGGCGGAAAAGAACAGGCCTACAAGTTTATCGGCATGGACGAATTGATGACAGGCGCTGTGCCTACACACCGCAACAACCTGCGCCTCGATCTGGATGCCATGCAATGGCTTGCAAATTCCAGTCTCACGGGTATCAATTTTATCAATTTTGTAGACCGCCAGAAATATAAATTTACCATAAACGCAGAACGGCAAAGTGAACTCAAAAACCTCATCACTTGCTTCAATTCCATTCTGGAACGCGATGCAGTGGTAGATACGCCCGGCGCCGCAGTGGCCAAACCCGAGCCGGTGGTGGTTACGCCCGCTAATGGAAAACCCGGCGCTGCCGGCACCAAACCCGGCACAAAACCCGCAGCAGGATCGGCAGGCAGCACCAAGCCCAGCGCCACCAATACCGACAATGAAGTAGTTGCACTCCGGACGGAACTGGAAAAAACCAAGGAACGCCTTCGTGCCGAGATCAAAGCGGAAAAGGACAGGGCGGATGGCATTAAAGCACAACTACAGCAGGACGTGGCGGCAGCCCGTGAAGCGGCCAACCAGAAAAAACTGGAATATTCCAACGAAGTACTCGAAGCGCGCAAAGCGAGTCTTGCCGAGATCGAAAAGGCCAAGGCGGAAACCAAGGAATACATCACGATCAGCCGCAACAAAGCCGATTCTGCCGTCACAAAAATCAACCTGAACGTAGAGGAAGCACGCCGGCAGGCCGGCGAGGAAATACAGCGCGCCCGCGTTACTTCCGCAGAAGAAGTGCAGCGTACCCGCGAAAACGCTGCCAAAGAAGTAGCCGCCGCAAAAGAAAAACTGGATCAGGCCAAACTGCAATACGGCGATGAAATCGCTTCTGCCCGCAGCAATGCCGACGACGAACTCAAGCGCATTCGCGAGGAAAACACCCGAATGGTGGCCGATGCCCGCGAAAAAGCCATGAGCGAGCAAAATAAAACCACGGAAGACGTGGTGACAACCAAAAAATCCGCTTCCGAACAAATCCTGAAAATCCGCGAGGAATCGGCCAACGAAATTGCGCAGACCCGGGAGAATGCGGTGCTGGAAAAACAAAAACTGGCTACCGAACTGGCAGAAAGCCGCCGGAAAGTTGCCGAGGAAAAGGCCCTGCTGCAACAAAACAGTGCGAATGAAATTTCCGAAATCAAGGAAAACGTAGCCAAACAAAAAGAACTTTCCGCCACGGAAGTCGCGGAATCCAAAAAACGGGCTTCAGAGGAAATCACCCGCATTCGCAGCGAAGTAGCCAATCAGCAGAAACAGGCAGATACCGACAAGGCAGCCATTGTACAGCAGGTTGTCGACAGTAAACAAAAAGCAGCGCAAACTGTACAGCAGGTGCAGGAAGAGGCCAATAAGGCCATTGCCGATTCGCAGTTGCGTTCCAAAGCCCAACGCGACAGTATTGCTACGGAAGTGGCGGCTTCGCGCAAAAAAGCGGAAGAAGAAATTGTCCGTATCCAGCAGGATCTGGCTAAATCCATCGCAGCCGCCAAGGAACAGGAAGATAAAATCAAACAACAAAGTGCAGCGGAAGTAGCGAAAGCCCGCGAACGCAGCCAGCAGGAGGTCGCCAAATCTCAGGAAGAAGCCCGTAACAAAGTACAGGAGGCCAACCAGAAGGCCGACCAGGCGCAAAAAACGTATGCCGGTGAAGTGGCAAATTCCAAACAGAACTCCGACGAAAAGATCAAGCAAATACAGGCTGAAGCGGCAGCAACGATTGCGGACGCCAAGAAAAAACAACAGGAAACAGCCACCGTTTCAGCCACCGAAGTAGCAGCATCGCGCGAAAGGGCAGCCGCCGAAATCGCCGCCGCCAAGGAAAAAACCGCCAATGAAGTTGCCGCAGCACGCGAAGCAGCCGTACGCGCGCAGCAGGAAAGTGCCAACAGTGTTGCCGAGGCCAAACGCCAGAGCTCCCAGGCGCTGCTTGCCATCAAAACAGCGGAGGCCGACAGTATCCGTATGGCACGGGAAAACTCTTCGAAAGAACGCCAGCGCCTAGCCAACGACGTAGCCGAAGCCCGCCAGAAAGCCGCCTCCGAGATAGCCACCGCTAACCAGCAGGGCGCCAACGAGGTGAAAACGGCCCGCGAAAATGCCGCCCGTGAAAAACAACTCAGTGCCGAGGCCATCGGTAAAGCCCGTGAGGAAGCCGCCAACCTGGTCGCAACTGCCCGCGAAAACTCGGCCAAGGAAGTAGCCTCTGCCAAGCAGCAGGCTCTCGAAGCCATCGCACTTGCTAAAAAAGAATCGGACGATAAGAAAGCGGGGTTTGCCAAAGAGGTGATCGATGCGCAGGAGCGCTCCAAACAGGAAGTAACCTCCGCCCGCGAAAACGCCGCCAAGGAAGTAGCCACTGCCCGCAAAGACGCTTCCGACAAAAAAAATCAGTACGCGCTCGAAACAGCGGATGCACGAAAAAAATCAACGGATGAAATCGGCGCCGCACAGAAAGAATCGGCCGAAGCGGTACAAAAAGCGCGGCAGGAATCAGCCGCCGCTATCGCGCTGGCCCGCGATAACGAAGCAAAATCCATCGCCGATCTGAAGGCTCAAAGTGCGGAAGAAATGAACCGGATCAAAACGGATACCGCTCAACGTATTGCCGCAGAAACCCAGAAACTAACCCAATTACAGGCAGAGGTGCAGAAAGCGGAAGCACAACTGAAACAGTTGAAGGAGGAAGCGGAGAAAGCGAAGAAGAAGGAGTGATGAAGAGAGTTATGAGTTATAAGTGATGAGTTATGAGTGTTTTGGTGGAATATCTTGGCTTTGTGAATGATTATGCTAAACTATTGTACCCAACACTCATAACTCATCACTTATAACTCATAACTCTCTTAAGTTTTTTTTAACACACCCAAATTTGGCAATATACCGCACCGGTACAGTTCTTTGCAGCATGAAAATCAATTACACAAATATCAACCCTGGTACATTTGGGAATTACACCCGCACCATGCGCCACATTACCGGAAACCGTAACACGGGCCGAATGAAGGGTTATATGTGTAACACAGCGGATTAATTCTTTCCAGAAAATCCAGTTTTACAAAAAAGACCTTCCGGCGTCGTGCCGGAAGGTCTTTTTTATTTTAAATTTCTCCAGTCTTATGCAACCACAACTGCTCCATATATCTGCTACGTTACCGCTGGAAAGAGGCGGACAACTTTCTAATGCCACGCTTGCCTATTACACCTATGGCCTGCCCGGAAACCCGGTGGTGTGGGTTTGCCATCCGTTTCATACCAGCGCAAACGCTGCTGACTGGTGGCCGGGGCTGTTCGGACAGCATGGTTATTTCAATCCCGATAAATATTTTATTGTTTGTGTCAATGTACCCGGCTCCTGTTTCGGCAGTACGGGACCACTTTCGGAAAATCCGGCCCAGGGTGGATCGGCATATTTCCATGAATTCCCCCTGCTGACAATCCGGGATCTTGCGCTGGCCAACGAGACGTTGCGCAGACATTTAAAAATCCAGAAAATTCATCTGCTGATCGGACCTGCGACAGGTGGACAGGTCGCGCTGGAATGGGCTATCGAAGCACCCGGCGCATTTGCACAATTAGTGCTCATTTCCACCAATGCCCGCCAGTCGCCCTGGGCAATTGCCATCAACGAATCCAGGAGAATGGCAATTGAGGCAGACATTACCTGGCGGAAAAATCACCCGCAGGCAGGAGAAGCAGGTTTGAGGGCTGCCGAGGCACTTGCCTTGTTGTATGCCGGTAGCAGCCAGGCGTACGGCGTTTTGCAGGATGCGCCGGACGCTATACCGGATGCCTTTCGAGCAGCCGCCTTCCAACAGGAACAAAGCCTGCAGCGCGTCCGGGATTTTAATGCTTTCTCCAGTTACCTGCTTTCCAAAGCGGCAGATACGCACGATGTGGGGCGCAACCGTGGCGGTATTGCTGCTGCGCTGGACGAAGTGCAGGCAAAAGCCATGGTGATCGGCATATCGTCCGATCAGTTGTTCCCGTGCGCAGAACAGCGTTTTTTAGCGGAAAAAATTCCCGGCGCCATTTACCGGGAGGTACATTCCGATGCGGGCCACGAGGGCTATCTGACAGAGTCATCGCGCCTGACGCACCTGCTGAAAATATTTCTGGAAGCCGAATCCGACAGTCTTTCGGCCGAGGCAACTAGTCATCGACGCCATCCAGCCGATCCCGGTTAAACAAGCGCCTTTTTCATTTTGAAATGCGGAATGCCGACCTCCTCAAAACGTTCCCCTTCCCGTACGTAGCCCAGGCGCTCGTAAAAAGGCACGGCCGTTTCGCGGGCATGCAAGGTCATGCCTTCGAATTGCAGGCGCTGCGCAAGTCGCTCCGATTCGGCTACCAAAAGTGTGCCAATGCCCTTCCCTTGCAGTGCAGTAGCAACCGCTACCTGCCGCATTTTTACGGTTTCTGTACCGGCAGGTGTGAGGTTCAGGTAAGCAAGCAACGCACCCGAATTGCCGTAAGCCGCCAGGTGAACCTGATCGTATTCCGAGGCGAGTTGTTCAGGGGAATAGTCGAGCCCGAGCGGTTTTCGCAGCACCTCATACCGCAAACCAACCGCCTCGTCATATTCCGGCGTACCGAATCCGATCTGGTAAATCTGTATATCCATAACCTCAAAAAATGATAAAAATAAGGATTCGAAAGAGCCGGTGTAGCAGCCGCAAAATTAAACCGCAAAATATTGGAAAAACCGTTGTCCGGCTTACCTTCGCTTGCCAACATCAAATTTTTTAACGAAAACCAATCAAAATGGAAGACCTGAATCAACCTCTTGATGCCGGCCTGGGTTCGGATGCCTCCGACGACGGCCTTAAAATAACGGACGAAATCCGCCGGTACTGGCTTGAAACGGCCAACTGGGCATTGTTTCTGGCAGTGCTCATGTTTATCGGCATCGGGCTTGTCCTGATCGGCATGTTCGTCGGCGGAATGATGAGCGTAGGCATGGCCGCCGGTGGCGGTATTGCCGTTATGATTATGTTTTTTCTGTACGCCTTGTTATTGTTCTTTCCTGCCTGGTATTACTACAAATTTTCGACGCTTACCAAACAGGCGGTTAACACGGGCGATAACAATGCATTGGAAGACGGGTTCGATTACCTGAAACGGTTTTACAGGTTTATCGGTATTCTGATCATCGTAGTGATCGCGCTGTATATTCTGTTTTTCATTTTCGGAATAGCCATGTTGAGCAATTTCCGCAACTGATCACCCATTTTTTCATTTGAATTCAAGCATTTATCATAATGGACTCTTTTAACAACACCAGCGACCTGCGCGTAACTTCCGGTATGGAAACCAACTGGCGCATTACGTCCAAATGGGCCATGTTTTTTGCCGTACTCGGCTTCATATTTGCAGGGTTTTACCTGCTTGGCGCTATCGCGATTATTCCGATGATACGCATGATGGCGTCTATGGGCGTGATGCCCGAACCGATGGCCAGTTTGATCGGTTCATTTTCCTGGGTTTTCGTCCTGATATATCTGATCGCCCTGGGAAGTCTGTTTTTCCTCTCGTATTTCCATTTAAAATTTTCCAACGGCATCAACCGCGCGATAAACTTTACCGACCAGAATGCATTTGTAGGCGCCTGGCGCAACTTACGCAACCATTACAGGTTATATGGCAGTATGGTCATTGTTTTTATCGTGCTTTACATCGTAATGGTTATTGCAGTATTCAGCATCGTAGGCAGTGCCGGCGGCAACCTCAATTATTAAAAACATACGTTGTACAGAGCCGCCTGTCTGGTATTCCTGGCAGGCGGCTCTTCATTTTCTAAACCTTACAAACATGAAACGAGTCATCGGTATCGGTGGGATTTTTCTGAAATGCAGCGACGTGGATCGCAGCCGCAACTGGTATGCCACCCATCTGGGCGTTTCTCTGGAGAGCTGGGGCGCCCAATTCAACTTTCAGGACGACCCGAACCCGGAAGCATATTCCGTGTTGAGTTTTTTCAAATCCGACAGCGAATATTTTCTGCCTTCCCGGTCTCCGTTCATGATCAACCTGCGGGTGCACGACCTCGATGCATTGATAGTGGAATTGAAAAAAGAAGGTGTCGAACTGGCAGGCGACCCCATCGCAGAGGAATTCGGCAAATTTGCCTGGGTGCTCGACCCCGATGGCAATAAAATTGAACTCTGGGAACAACCCCGCTAACACGGATTGCACGGATTAATAGCGCATCACACGGATTGGGACTCTATAAACGAAGGGTTTCAATTTTTTTCGAGTCCAAATCCGCGTGATCCGCTATTAATCCGCGAAATCCGCGTTGCTTTTTTGCCGTTTGGTAGCAATTCCGCATTCTTTCATCCAACTCTTTCCGTATACGGCCAGAATTGATGGACCTTGCCGCGCGTTTTTAAAACGCACAGGATTTTCAAAAAATTGCTAACCAAAACTTACAGGAACACGTATGCAACGAGTCCTAGCCTTTACCCTTTCTCTCTTATTTCTGGGAACGGTTTCCAACATATCCGCACAGGATTATCCCGTTTACGATCCCAATTCCATCGATGTCCCGTTTACAAAATTCACGTTGCCAAACGGACTTCGCCTGATCGTACATGAAGACCACAAAGCACCCATCGTAGCGGTAAACATCTGGTACCATGTGGGTTCTAAAAATGAAAAACCGGGCAAATCCGGTTTTGCCCACCTGTTCGAACACCTGATGTTCAACGGCTCCGAAAACTACAACACTGATTATTTCCAGGCGCTGGAAGCCATCGGTGCGACCGATTTGAACGGTACCACGAGCGAAGACCGCACCAATTATTTCCAGAACGTCCCGGTAGGCGCGCTCGATCAGGTGCTCTGGCTGGAAAGCGATCGCATGGGCCACCTGCTCGGCGCCATCGACCAGGCCAAACTAGACGAACAACGCGGCGTAGTTCAAAATGAAAAACGCCAGGGTGAAAACGAACCCTATGCACTGGGTTACGATATCATTCAAAAAGAGATGTTCCCGCCATACCACCCTTACGGACACACGGTGATCGGTGAAATGTCCGACCTGAACGCCGCTTCCCTGCAGGACGTTCAGGAGTGGTTCAAAGCCTATTACGGCGCAGCAAATGCCGTACTGGTAATTGCCGGCGACATTACACCGGAAGTGGCATATCAAAAGGCCCTGAATAATTTCGGCAACATTCCGGCCGGCCCCACGATTGCCCGCCCCAGCGTAAATATCCCGCGCCGTTTCGGCAACACTCGTGGCGAATACCAGGACCGGGTGCCACAATCGCAGATCATTATTACCTGGAACATTCCACAATGGGGCACACAGGAAATCGTGTGGCTCGACCTGCTCAGCGATGTGCTTTCTTCCGGCAAAAACAGCCGCCTGTACAAGAAACTGGTGTATGAAAAACAGATTTGCACCTCCATTTATGCAGGTATCAATCCCTCCGAAATCGCCGGCAATTTTGGTATTACCGCCAATGTAAAACCCGGCAAAACGGTGGAAGAAGTGGAGAACACCATCAATGAAGTGATGGACGAATTTCTGGCTTCCGGTCCCACGGAAGAAGAAGTTAAGCGTGTCAAAGCCGCATATTTTGCCAATACCCTCAAAGGGCTGGAACGCATCGGCGGTTTCGGTGGCAAAAGTGACCTGCTGGCGATGAACGAAGTATACGGTGGCAGTCCAGACTACTACAAAAAGTTGCTGCGCTGGTACAATGAAACCACTGCAAAAAACATCCATGAAGCCGGCAAAAAATGGCTGAGCGACGGCCGTTTTACACTTGTCTGCAATCCTTTTCCGGAATACACGGTGACCGGCTCGGAAGTCGATCGCTCGAAAGCGCCGGAGGTAGACAAAAAAGTGAACGCACAATTCCCTGATCTTCAGCGCGCTACACTTAAAAACGGCATGAAAGTCGTACTGGCCCGTCGCGCGGAGAGCCCCACCGTGGTGGCCAGCATGATGTTCGATGCGGGTTATTGTTCCGATAAATTCGGCGGTAAACTGGGCCTGGCTTCCATCGCCATGCGCATGCTCACGGAAGGCACCAAAACGCTGAATAGCCTGCAAATCAATGAAAAATTGCAATTGCTTGGCGCCAACTTGAATGCCAGCAGTGACCTCGACTATTCTTACGTCACGCTGAGCGCTTTGAAACAAAGCCTCGATCCGAGCCTCGACCTGATGGCCGACGTGGTTTTGCGCCCGTCTTTTCCTGAAACGGATTTCAAACGTTTGCAGGACCAGCAGGTGAATCAGATCGCCAATGAAAAGAAACAACCGCAAAGCATGGTCATGCGTGTGATGCCCGAACTGCTCTACGGGAAAGACCACCCATACGCAATGCCCATGAGCGGCAGCGGCGAAACGGATATTGTTAAAACGTTGACAGTCAGTGACGTACAAGGCTTTTACCAGCGCTGGCTGCGCCCCAACAACGCAACCATTGTAGTGAGCGGCGACATCAGTATGCCGGAGTTGGTAGAAAAACTGGAAAAACGTTTCGGTACCTGGTCAAAAGGAGAAGTTCCTAAAAAGTTAATCCCCGAAGTAAAAAACACCGACGCCTCCAATAAGATTTTCCTGATCGACCGTCCGGAAAGCGAACAAACCATGATCGTATCCGGCTACCTCACCAAGCCTTACGGCCAGATGGATGAAGCGGCCATCGAGCAAATGAACAATGTGCTGGGCGGCGACTTTACCAGCCGTATCAACCTGAATATCCGCGAAGACAAACACTGGTCTTACGGTGCAGGTTCGACAGTGCAGAATACCCGCGGACAGCGCCCTTACCTCGTGTATACCTCCGTGCAGACCGACAAAACGAAGGAAAGTGTTCAGGAAATTATCAAGGAAGTAAATTCCTTTGTCGGCGACAAACAGATGACACAAAAGGAATTTGACAAAACCAAGCAGAACACCGTACTCGGTATGGCAGGTATGTGGGAAACGAACGGCGCCGTCAACGCCAGCGTCCGCAGCATCATCAAATACGGTCTGAAAGACGATTACTGGAAAACCTACTCCGACCGCGTTCAGAAACTGGGTCTGCAGGATGTGCAGAATGTGGCCAAATCCATTGTTCAGCCGAATCAACTGGGCTGGTTTATGTCGGCCGATGCCGAAAAAACCCTTCCGGGCCTTCAACAACTCGGCATGGAAGTAATTCAGATCAATGCTGACGGTAAAGTGGTTAGCAAAAAGGTCAAGCCATAAATAAGTGCGAAGTCTTCAGTGCGAAGTGCGAAGTCTATGGCATTCGAGTGAATGTGGACTTCGTACTTCGCACTCTCGACTTCGCACTGTTATATTTGCCCCGTACCAATCAGCATTTATTCGATGAATGAAAACAACAATTCCGGCCGTATTTTAAATGCAGCCGTGATCGTGGCGGCACTCGGTTATTTCGTAGATATATACGACCTCCTGCTATTCGGTTTTGTAAGGGTAAAAAGCCTTACTGCGCTCGGTTATTCGGGCCAGGACCTGACCGACAAAGGCCTTTCCCTTCAAAACTGGCAAATGTTCGGCATGTTGATCGGCGGTATCCTCTGGGGCGTACTGGGCGACAAAAAAGGCCGGGTGCGTGTCCTGTATTTCTCTATTGCCCTGTATTCGCTGGCCAATATCATGAACGGTTTCGCGACCGGCTATGCCGACTACGCATTTTACCGGTTCATAGCAGGAATCGGGCTTGCCGGCGAACTCGGGGCCGGCATTACCCTCGTTGCGGAAGTTCTGCCTAAACACAAACGAGGCATCGGCACCATGATGGTAGCCACCATTGGACTGTCGGGCGCCCTGCTCGCCTGGGCTATCGACAAAATGTTCGACTGGCGCAGTTGTTTTTTCATCGGCGGCGCATTAGGCATCCTGCTCCTGTTGATCCGTATCAGCGTTTCGGAATCGGGCATTTTCAAAAACGTGCAGGAACAAACCCATATTAGCCGGGGCAATTTTTTCGCCCTTTTCACCAGTTGGAGCCGTTTTTCGCGATTTATGCGCTGCATATTCATTGGCACCTCAACCTGGTTTGTCGTAGGTGTTCTGGTGTTTTTTTCCCCGGAATTCGGAAAGGCCAAAGGTCTGGAAGGTATTGTAGCGGGCAACGCCATCGCGATCTGCTACATAGGACTGATCGTCGGCGACCTGGCATCCGGGCTGCTGAGCCAGTACCTGCAAAGCCGGGTAAAAGTAATGGCGCTATTTCTTGCACTCGACGTCGTCGCGGTGCTGGCGTATCTCACCCTTCCCTTCACCAGTCCTGCCATGTTTTACCTAAGCCATTTCGTGCTTGGTGTTTCCGTCGGCTTCTGGGTGATATTTGTTACCATTGGGGCAGAACAATTTGGTACCAACCTGCGTTCCACCGTTGCAACCTCGGTACCGAATTTTGCCCGGGGTATGCAGGTTCCGATCAACGAATCATTTAAGTACCTGAAAAGCGCGGCCGTTACCGGAAGCGTGATTTCTGCAGGATACATTGTCGGCGCCGTTTGTCTGGGCATCGCTTTTCTGGCACTGTACGGCATGAAAGAAACTTTTCATCAGGATCTGGATTATGTAGAGGAAATTTGAGTCTATGGGAGTTTATGAAAGAGTTTATTGGTTTATGGGTTTATAGGTTTATGGCCGCTCGAATGTGGAACATCTCCACTTGTCGAGCGGCCATAAACCTATAAACCAATAAACTATTAACTCTTTCATAAACCCACAAACATTACTTCACCAACATTCATTATCAATCAAATGGCAAATTTTAAACGCACCGCTTCCGCAGTTTGGCAAGGCACCGGCGCCGAAGGCACCGGATCGCTGAACGGCCCATCCGGCGTATTGCAGGATACACCTTACTCCGCCCAGAAACGTTTTCAGAATGAAGACGGGAAGGCAGGCACCAACCCTGAAGAACTGATCGCTGCAGCACATGCAGGCTGTTATCTGATGGCGCTGAGTTTCCGCCTGAGTGGCGCCGGTTTTCCCCCGACAGAACTTCGCTGCTCGGCTACTATTGAAATGGACAACAGCGGCGGCGGCTGGGCATTCCAGAAAATTACGCTGAACCTGGACGCCATAATCCCGGGCATCGACGATGCGCAGTTCCAGGAGCACGCCAAAGCGGCGAAAGAAGGTTGCCCCGTTAGCAAGGCGCTTTCCGCAGTTCCGATCGAACTGGAAGCGAAACTGGGCTGATTTTTACCGAAATACCGGATATCCAGGATAAAGAGGTCGTTACACATGCGTGTGACGACCTCTTTTCTTGTGTTACAGGGATCAGAAGGGCCCTTATCCCGACGGCTTGAAAGCCGTACTACCGTTAATACGCAAGCAACTTCCCGATGGCTGCCGCCACTTTTTCAATAGAAGGAATCATCGTTTGCTCCAGTACGGTATTAAGCGGCACGGCCGGCATATTTTCCGCACCAATGGTGCGAACAGGCGCATCCAGCGCTTCAAAACAGTTTTCCTGAATACGGGCTGCGAGCGTTTGTGCAAAGGAATTGTTCACTTGTTCTTCCGTCACCACCAGTACCCTGCCGTGGCGTCGCGCCAGTTCGTACATAGCCGGCTCATCGAGCGGATGCAGGGTGCGCAGGTCCAGTATCTCCACCTGGCCCGGATAGGAATCCGCTGCATTCAATGCCCAGTGTACACCCATTCCGTAAGTGACGACGCCCAGTGTGGCGCCTTTTGCAGTTTGGCCAGGCGAGGCTTCGAGCGCAGTACGCGCTTTACCGAACGGCAGTACGTATTCTTCGTCGGGTTCGACACACCTGGCGGCTTCCGTGCCCGGCACTTTCGACCAGTACAGACCTTTATGTTCAAAGATAACAACCGGATTCGGGTCGTAATAAGCGGATTTCAGCAGCCCTTTTAAATCGGCGCCATTGCTGGGATAGGCAATTTTGACGCCACGTATATTGGCAACAACCGTTTCGACGCTGCTGCTATGGTATGGCCCACCGCTGCCGTATGCACCGATTGGAACGCGGATGATACAACTTACAGGCCATTTCCCGTTGGTGAGGTAGCAACTGCGCGCCACCTCGGTAAACAACTGATTGAGCCCCGGCCAAATGTAATCGGCAAATTGTACTTCCACGATCGGCTTCAAACCGACTGCGCTCATACCAACCGTGCTACCGATGATAAACGCCTCCTGAATGGGCGTATTGAATACGCGGTGATCGCCGAATTTTACCGCCAGCGTGGCCGCTTCGCGAAACACGCCGCCCAGGCGACTGCCCACATCCTGCCCGTACAGCAGGCATTCCGGATGCTTGCGCATCAATTCCTCGATCGCAAAAAGCGCACAATCCACCATCACTTTGGTTTCCCCGCCTTTCGGGCTACGTTCGCCGCGTTCTTCGGTGATGGGGGTAGGCGCAAAATCACCGGTGAACAAATCTTCCGGACGCGGGTCTTCCGCATTTTTCGCCAGTTCAAAATCAGCCGCAACCAGTTCGACGGCTTCCTTTTCCATCGCCTTTAATGCCTTTTCGGAAAAACCGTTTTCCAGCATCATCTTGCGGAGTTTCGGGTACGGATCGCGGGCCTGGTGCTCGGGCAAATCATCGCGGTACCATTCTTTCCGAACTCCCGAAGTATGATGATTCAGCAATGGAACGCGGGCATGCAACAAAAAAGGGCGCCTTTCCCGGCGTATTTTCCCGAAAATATCCTGTACCGCCGTCCAGCATTCCGTGAAATTATTGCCTTCGATACTGACGGTCTCAAGCCCCGGGAAACCTTTGGCATATTCTGCGGCATTCGCTACACGTGTTTCCTGGGCATTGGCGGAAATATCCCAGCCATTATCCTGCACGAGGTATAGGATTGGCAGTTTTTTCAGGACAGCCATTTGAAACGCCTCCGCAATTTCACCTTCCGTAACGGCGGCATCGCCCAGCGAGCAGACCACCAGCGGCATTTGCCGGTTTCGTTTGATCTGCTCCTGATACCAAAACCCCATCGCGGCGCCTGTAGCGGGGATTGTTTGCATACCCGTAGCGCTGCTCTGATGCGGAATTTTCGGAAAATCGGGTTCCCGCAGCGAAGGATGGCAGTAGTAAGACCGGCCACCTGAAAACGGATCGTCTCGTTTGGCCAACAGTTGCAGCATCAACTGGTAAGGCCGTAGTCCCATACCAAGCAACATACTGTCGTCGCGGTAATAAGGATAAGCATAGTCCTGGGGCAGCAACTGCATCCCGACGGCCAGTTGGATGGCCTCATGCCCGCGGGAGGTGGCATGTACGTATTTGCTGACGAATTTAAAATTGGCTTCATAGAGTTCCGTCATGGACTTGGCTGCGGCCATCAGCCGGAACGCTTTTTCCAGAACGGGTATCGGCACAAATGCCTGGTTTTCAATGGATTTATCTTTGTTTTTAATGGACTGGGCAGTCTGCATATCACGTGGTGGACTTTTTCAAGCCGCAAAGGTATCCGTTCAGCGAATCGTGTAGGCAAATAACTGGTTGTTATTTCCGACAATCAGTAAAGATTCTTTACTGCCTGGCCGCAGCGGACGCAGCACAAACGCGCTCGTTCCGGCCAGGGGGAAATCCGGGTGTACTTTCCCCATACCATTGACGAGAAATATCTGGTTTTTTTCGCGGTAAAGCAGGCCGATCCTTTGACCTGCCGCTTCAAAAATGGTATCCTGCGGTGCGGGCAATTGTAATGAAAACGCGTTTTGCAGGCCATTGCTCTTGTATGTATTGGCGCGGAGGCTGCTCCCTTGTAAAACAGCCAGGTCCGCCCGCTCATCGCCGTCTAACGGAGCCAGTAAACCAAGTGCGCGCTGGTTTCCTTTGCCTATTTGGGCGGATGACACAACGCCGGCGGGATTGCATACAAACACTTTGCCGGCAGTATTAAAGCATGCAATACGTGGAATTTTGTTGCCCGCATCTATCTGGGGAGGGCTTACAAAACTCCCGCTGAGTGCAACTGGCGGAAATCTTGACTGCCCGTTCCGGCCGAACACTTTTAATTGCGGAACGGAGTTGAGCGACACCAAAAAATCCAGGCCTTCATGCTGAAAATGGCGCAACGGATGGCTGATCTTTCCGGCGCCGGTATTCGGATTCCAGCCGGGAAGTGCGCTGCCGGTGTGGTCGAAACCGTATAAATTCCCGTTGGCACATGCCACGAAGTAATTGAATTTCAGGGTTTTGTCAAAATCTATGGCAATCATTCCATTGGTAGCCGGCGAGCGCAGTTCCAGCGGGAAACGGCCGATATCCTGCCCTTTCTCATCGATCAGCCAGATATGAGCGGCTGTATTGAATGCGAAATTGGGTGTCGTTTGTCCGGGATTTCCAACCGCCTGCACTTCCGATAGCAACCGGCTTTCCATTTGCCGTCGCCACAGCACTACCCCACCCGCATCGAGGCAGTATAACTGGTTGTTGTCATCCTGGACGAAAATGAAATCACCCGATCCGGTCGACACGAGGTTTGGAGCGGTATGGATGGGGCCGGCAAGCGGCGTTTTCCAAAGAATACCTGTCTGGGTGACCGGCGTTGTAGGGCTTTGTGTAGCAACCTGAAGGAATAATTTTCCGGATTCCGATGTGCGGAGAACGACGCCGCTAAAACCCGTTTCGGAGATTTTTCCGAGTAATCGGGTATTGTTATTATAAGTAAAATTGCTAAGAAAATTTTGGCTGAGTAAAGAAAAATATTGACCATTCATTATCAGTAGCCCATTATTTTCCTGCTGCGGCAACTGACTCCACATTTGTACACAGTCGGGATTACCTGCAAGTGTTTGACTTACAACGTATTTATCAATACAAACTTCGAGCGCGGAACGGTTTGGAGCGAACACGACGTAATCGTCCAGCATGGCACATACGGGGTTGCGGAAATTTTCTTTTCTACGAATGAACGGAGCGAGTATGGAAGGACTCAAAAACTCCAGTATTTCGAATGTCTGGTAGGTGTCCTGCCGGAGCGCGCCCTGTCTTTGTCCATATTCGCGCAGTCGTTGCATGGCAAGCGTGCTGTCGGCCACCTGGAAAAACAGTAATTCATCCTCCCTGAAACCGGGCGAACGCGGTTCAGTCAGGACAAATGCGGCTCCCTTTCCCAGCCATGGAGCGATAAAAGTTTGAAAATCACCGGCAGACGGGTCATCCATGGCTCTGGTAAAGACGCTTTTTTTGTCGAAACCGATCCACGCCAACAAGGCCGTGTGATCGGGTGTAACGGCCAGCAGGTTGCCCGGAGGCGCCGTACCCAACGAAGATAACTGTTTCAAAAAACCTTTCGTTTCCGCCATCATACTGACATTCAGGCCGTCCCATGCGAAGCCCAGCCATTCGGTATTCTGGCTGAACATTTCGGGTAAATGGTCCAGTTCAGGATTTATTTTTCCTCTAATAGCCTGCGCCAGCGCTTCGGGTTGCAAAAACAGGCGAAAAGGGGCATCCGGCTTTAACTCATTGACATACTTCCGATTAGCCCACCAAGAGCTCCGCTCTTCGGTTTGTGCGATGGCTTCTTCTACCAGGTAGGAGAAGCGGGAAAACAGCAGCAGGTTATCCAACTGACAGATCACCATCCTGTCTTCCCGGGAAAACCAGACCGTATAAAGTGTGTGATCGTGAAACGTGGCCGGAAAGTATTTTTGCGTTATGGTATTCTGCGATAAAGCCCGATCCAGATCAAAAGGAGCGCCTGGCTCGGTCACAAAAAGTGCGTGCAGACTATCTGCGTCATTGAAGGAATAAGCCGCATACAATTTCCCCTTCTGGAGTGCCCACGCAAAACCGGCCTGGGTACCGAACAGGGATTCGAGCAATGCGATATCCTGCCGTCCTTTTTCAAAAATTTCGACTTGCAACAACCCTTTCCAGCCATTTCCTCCCTGCTGGGTGCGCAATTGTTCTTCCTGCTTCAGGCTGTTGAACTCCATTACGAGGGGAATGGACGACGGAATGGCGTGCCAGGGTCCTGATTTGGCAGATTGAATAAAATACAGCACCGCCAGGAGCAGCAAAACGGCTGCTGCGGAAAGAATAACAACAGGTCTTCGAGAAAAAAAATGGGCCATGTAAGAGATTTTGGTGGCGAAATAGCCGATTTTTCGGCACTTTTTCCAAAACACCCCTACCCTATTTTCACACAAGTCATTGACTGTCAATATCTTTTACCATGAATTTTAATGATAAAAAGTTTTTTAGGCTGGCTGCGATCCTCGGCGCGCTGACGGTAGCCATCGGTGCATTCGGCGCCCACGGTCTGAAACCGCTGCTGTCGGCATACCAACTGGAGATATTTGAAAAAGGCGTTCAGTATCAGTTTATTCACGTGCTGGCATTGCTCGCCACGGCCATTCAATTGCAAAACAGTCCGGATAACGTGTGGTTTCGCCGCGCCGCCTGGTTGTTCTTTGCGGGAATCATCGCTTTCTCCGGTTCACTGTACCTGCTTGCCTGCCGCGATATGATTGCGATACCCGTGGGCTGGGTCGGACCTGTCACGCCATTGGGAGGAGTTTGTTTTATTGCCGGATGGATGGCCTTGTTTGCCGGTGCGAAGCAGGAAGTTAATCACACGAAATCATGAGCAGTGTACGCCATTCATTTATTTCCGTGATTGCCGTATTGCAGTCGCAGCGTCAGATCAGAAGCCTGCAACCCTGGCTGACGGGGTTGTACGAAGAATTGTCTGCGCAATTCAGTGATTTCGAGTTTGTGCTGGTGAACAATCACTGTAATATTTCAGATATCGACGAAGTCATCCGGCCTTTGCCCGAAGACTTGCGCAAGAACATTTTTATGCTCAACCTGAGCACGCCGGTGAGTCGCGACAATGCCTTGCTGGCGGGCCTGGACCGTGCCAACGGCGATTACACGGTCATTTTCGATTTCGATTTCGCCGGCCAGCCGCAGGTGCTGACGCAGATGTGGGAACGCAGCCAGCAGGGATTCGACATCGTGTACCTGCGCGCCCGCGAGCGGCGGCTGCCATGGGCACAAAGGTTGCTGTATCGTATTTTTTACTTCATTCTGAAAAAATACTCGCAACTGCGCATCGATCCGTGGGCGCACCACACGCGGATGATCAGCCGCAGGGCGCTCAATTCGCTGTTGCGCTTGCGGGAAAACAGCCGGTATCTGAAGGCCAATTATGCTTTGGTGGGCTACCAGACTTCCTTTCTGCCAACGGAAGTGGCGCTGCACCCGGAAGAGGAAACTTCCTTCGGGGAGCAGTTCCGGACTGCGCTGGTGGCAGTTACTTCGTTCACCACTTTCCTGCGCTCGCTGCTGCTGTGGATCTTTCTTTTTTCCGTTCTGGTGGCTGGCGTAGCCGTTTTCAATGCGGTAAAAGTAAAAATCACCAACGTAGATATTTTTGGCGACCACGTGGAAACCCTGTCAGGCTGGGCATTTCTGGTTGTTTTGATTTCCGTGTTTTTCGCCATCACCTGCCTGAACCTGTACATCATGTCGATTTACCTGTCCAACATTTACAGTGAAATCAAAAACAGACCTTTGTACATCATTGAGTCGGTGAAACGTTATTAGGCTTCGGCAACGGGATCAGTTCAATATCAAACATCATTTTACACGCAAAGACAACAATAACGAACAGAATGCCAAAAATCACGACGTAAAGGATATACGAAATCAGTAAAACCAGGATGGCCTGAATACCGCCCCACAGGCTATTTTGCTTCCTGAAAAACTGCACGTAACCCCAGGCAAAGTATAAAAACCAGGATGAATACTGCACGATACCCAGGGGGGAAAACGAAATTGCGTCTACTTGAAAAAATTTGCCGATTGCCGTAAATGGTACGGAAATCAGCGTGCTTCCTGCCATGAGATAGCAATAGAAAATAAAATGTTCAGCATAATTGACGTCCGCTTTTCGGTTAAACCACCTGGATACAAGTGCCAGAAATGGAATCATCGTGATGTAAATCACACT
>JAKQJD010000096.1 GCA_029561355.1 Bacteroidota bacterium
GGGAAATAGTTATCAGTTATCAGTTATCAGTTATCAGTGGTGGTAAGGGACCATCCGTACAAATACTTAGCTGCACAATCGGGTAGCGAAGCATTTGTACGGATGGTCCCTTACCACCACTGATAACTGATAACTGATAACCAATAACTAAAACGTAACAGGATCCCGTTCAATCGGGCAAGTCATACAGTGCGAGCCGCCGCGGGCGCGGGAAAGTTCGTTAGACGGGATGGTGATGATGGTATTTTCCACCTTATCAACCGTGATTTTGCCGTTATCGATATCGCGCAGGAGTTTTTCGGCGCCAATCACCTTGTAGCCGAATTCCTTAAATGCTTTTTCCGTGATGGGGTTGCGGTCGTATGTAATGGCCACGCCGGGTTTGAGCGCCACGAGGTTGCAGCCGTCGGTCCATTGTTCGCGTTCCTGGTACGGGCTTTCGCCACGGCCGACCCAGATAAACTCCATTTTCGGGTTGACTTCCGCCAGCAAAAAGTCTTTCAGGCTGGCGTATTCCACTTCCTCTCCGGTAGAGCGGTGTACGTCCACGTAAGAGCCCAGGCCGTCCTGCACAATAGGCTTGTAGCCCACCATATGGTTGTGATTGATCTGGGTAAAGACGGTATCGATGTGCATGTAGGTGCGCTCGGCGGGAATATTCACCTGCACCACGTTTTTGATAATGCCGCGGTCGAACAGGTAATTTTTCAGTGCCTCGAAGGCATAATTGTTGGTGCGTTCGGAGGAGCCGATGAGCAGGTAGTCGTTGTGCAGCATCATCACGTCGCCGCCTTCGATACTGATGGTTTCGCCGCGTTTATTGGGCGGAAACTTGTCTACCCGGTTGAGATTGATGGTTTTACCGTCGGCTTTGAGGCGACGGAAAACCGGGTGGCTGCTGAAAATCAGGCGGGTAAGGAAGTTTTCGCGGAAACGCGCTTCCTTGGCGGCCTTGGTAATGATCACGTGCTCCTTGACGGTAACAGCCAGGTCGCGGGTAAAGATCAGGTTCGGAATCGGGTCGAACAGGATCCGGTCTTCCGGTTCCAGGTAGCCGGTTATCAGGGTATCGGCCAGTTGTTCGGGCGAGAGGCCGGCCAGGCGCGGTATAAACGAATAGGGCAGTTCCTCGAAATCAGTGATTTTGTTGATGACTTCGTATTTACTTTCTTCATCGCGCGTGCTTTCGGCGAGCAGGTCGCGCACTTCGAGCACATTGTCCTTGCCGACAAACGCACGCAGTACGTTTACAAAAATGTCGTGCTCATCCTGCATTTTGGGCAGGTGAACGATATCGTCGAACAGCAATTCTCCGGCCCGTTTCGGCGTGATGCGGGCAATTCCCTCATCGGGGCGGTGAACAATAACTTTTTTAAGTTTTCCAATTTCTGAGTCCGTATAAATACGGCTGTTAGGATCCATCATAAATTTAGTGATATTTGGAATGTGGTCGGGCGAAACGCACGCCGGCTTTCCGTACATGCGGCAAAACTCAGGCGAAGGTAGGACGAATTATCGCTATGGTGGCTCAGGTTTTTCGAATTCTCCTATGTCCTAAAACAGACGAGCCACCCTGAAAACAAGGTGGCTCGTCAAAAAAGCGGGATCGTGTGGCCGCCTATCGGGATCGTGTGGCCGCCTATTTAAACGGATCCGAAAATTTCGGATCGGAGGTGTAATGGTCGTCCGTCAGTGCGCCGAGGAAAGCGACCAGCGCTTCCTTGTCGGAGTCGGAAAGGTTCATGCGCAGGGCTTGTCCGTCGAATCCTCTGAGGGTCCAGTGCAGATTCTCCGCATTTTCGATCTTATCGCTGTAGTGGTCCACTACTTCGCGCAGGGTAGCGAAACGGCCGTCGTGCATGTACGGAGCCGTAAGCGTGATGTTGCGCAGCGAAGGAATTTTGAACATGCCGTCCATGCCGGGCTGGTTGGCGCCAAGGCCTTTATCCGCTGGGTTGGCATCCAATCCGATATTGGCGAAGGTTTCCGAGAAAAACGAACCGTTCGTCACCGGGTTGTGGCAAACGCCGCACTGGGCCTGTCCGAAGAACAGGTTCATGCCTTGCTGCTGCTGGACGGTCAGCGTGCCCGGGTTTTGCACACCCCAGCCGCCCGGAATAGCCGCATCGAAGGCCGAATTGCTGGTTACCATCGAGTTCAGGAACTGGCTCATGGCATCGGCAATACGTTCGCGGGTAATGGATTCGTCGCCGAATGCATTCTGGAACAGCGGTTTGTAATAGTCGAGTTGCGAGAGTTTTTTCTCCAGCGCGTCGAAGTTGTCCATACCCATTTCGATGTGGTTCTTGATGGGTTGGAGTACCATTTCCTTCAGGTCATTTTCGCGGGCATCCCAGAAGAAAGTCTGCATACCGGCCGGATTGACGATGGAACTGGCGTTGCGTTTGGTCAGACCGCCGTCGAAACCTTTGCTGAAACGCGTAACGTCGGCAAAACCGTTTTTCTGCAGGTGGCACGACGCGCAGGCGATCTGGTTGTTGAGCGAGAGTTTGTTGTCATAAAACAGCACGCGGCCCAGTGTTGCGCCCTGGTCGGACACCTGGTTTTGCAGCACCGGAACGAGGTTCGACAAGTGAGCAGGCAGTTGCTGGTCGCGGTAGGTGAACGGCTGATCAGGCAGGTTCAACACTTCCGATTCGTACTTATAAGGTAACGAATTGTCTTTTTTGCAATTGGTTAGTAGTGCGATGCTGCTAAAAATCAACAGCGCAGTCATTGCAGAGAGTTGGATATTTTTCATGTGAAAAATATTTAGGGTATGAAAAAAATGTATTTTTAAAAACGATAAATCAAAAATATACTGGACGGCAAAATCGTGACCAGATCCTCTGTAGTTTCCCGGAAAATCTGGTCGTTCAACTCGGGAAAATTATGAAATATCCGGGCACTGTCCCGTTTACCATATATCATGTAAAAAGACGCTTCGGTATACAGCCCCAAATTGGGTGTAATCCAGAAATGCAGCCCTACGAACGGTCCGCCGCCATACCCTTCCGACTGTTCCACACGTTCGATGACATCGAACCCGCTGTCGATAACCTGCTTGTTTTTCCTCCATTTCCCGACGGCATCCAGGCCGAAACTTCCCTCGAAGCGGCGACCGAGGAAGAGCCGGTAGTCGAAACCGACGCGGGCATCGACTGCCGTAACGCGTTTGGTTTCAGAATCTGCAAATCCTTCTTCGCGCATTTCCGTGTACCGGTTAGAGCCGCCGGCGCCCAGGCGGACACCCCATTTGTGCCCCAGCCCCAGCCGGTATGTGAGTAAATACGGGTTTTCATTGGAAGAATCGCGGTTTACCTTGATGATCTTGTTGAGGATATTGGTAAAGTTCACGCCCAGTTCATTGCTTATTTCGAGGCGTTTCTTTTCCGGCATTTCTTCTTGTCCGTAAGTGCTTCCGGCGCAAAAAACCAGCGCCAGGGCCATGAAAATTATTCGGGTCATAGGTCAGATAAAGGGCAAAAAGTAATAAAAAAACTGGGTTTATTCTGGCATCTGTTTCGTCAACGCACCTAAAAATCGAGTCTTTTCACCAGCACCTGGTTGAGGCCGTTTATGGAGCCTCCTACAAATATCACGCCGCCCTCCACTGCGTCGACACTTCTGGGCGATGCATTATTAAAACGCCTGGAAGCCACTACCTCCATGCCCGGAAAAGTAAATTTCTGAATCAGGGTACCGTTTCCAACTGTAAAATCCTGGTACGTGGCGTAGATAAATTGTCCGTCGGGTGAAAAATCAACGTCCGAATATCCGTTATTCACGAAGGGAATGGTTGCAATTAAATTGAGGCCCTGGTCATAAATAGACCCGTCATACTGGGCAATAAAATACTGGCCGTTTTTGGCAACCGGCATTTCCCGGTAAAACACATTGAACGTATTAGTTGATTTTTCAACCATATTGGTTACATCTCCGGTGACCGGGTTGACATTGTACACCAGAATGCGGTATGGAGAAGCCTCCACAATCCGGCTGGTAGATTTATCCAGCATTGCCAGCGTGCGGTGTGTATAGTAGTCCAGCCTGTAATGGGCTTTTACCACCGACATGTCCGTTTTTCGGCGGGGCGTAAAACTCTGGTTGTAGTCGTACTGGGTTGTGTAAATGAGGTTATCATTCACCAGAATGGAAAAACCCGAAAACGGCACAGGCCAGTAGTTCAGTTGTGTGAGATCTGGAAGGCTGTATTTATAAAAATTATTGTAGCCTGCCCACCAGTACAGCACTTGTTTGCCGTTTTCTACGGCTATGTCCATGCACATGTTATCGGCATTCGTAAACTGGACAGACTCTCTGGCAAGTACGTCTTTGGTGCGGTAATTTAAAACGCTTAGCGTACCGGTCAATTCATCTCCCAGGATTACCCAACTGGAGTCGGCCACGAACTTCACCACGCCGCCGTTCCCATCCACCAGCAGGTTATCGAAATTTACCACCACAGCATCGCTTTCAATAAAACGGTCGTCGATGCTGATGTACAGTTTGTAATACAGTTTTTCAACGATGGGCAATGCCTCGTCCACAAACTCCGTCGTCTTGATATCGTCGGATTGCAGGACAATTTCCTGCTCACCTGTGCTGAAAACCGGGCGAAGGCCCACAGGAATCGGATTGCGGGAACGCAGCACGACGTACTTTTCAAAATTGGAAACATTGGCGGCTTCCCAACGCAGCGTCACTTTGTCGTTGCCCAGTTCTGATGCCAGCGTGAGCGGAAAATTCTGGTCCGAATTGTCCACCACAAGGTTATCCTTACATCCTGTGGCCAGCAGCAACACCAGGAAAAAAAGAACACCGGAATTATTTTTCAGGAAAGCATTCATATGGGCCAGGCTTGAGTTGGTAAAGTTTTGTCAAAGATATACACCGAAGAATCATAAAGGATCATATACAAGATGCTATATTTTGACGAAACGCTGCATTTTGTCAGAATTTACTGACAAAGACGTGTGAGATGAAAAAATGGTTGGTTGACTTTGAAAAGATTGTGATTTATCACCTGGAATAATGAAACGATTCGATCTGGTCGGCTCCGCCGCCCGCAAAATCCGCGTTCCCATCCGCCTAAAAGGCGCGTAGCCCAATAGATCACAAGCCTGTTCGCCAACGCACGGAAGTGTCCGTTTTCGAACACTTTCATTTCAGCAATTTGCTTGTAATTTATTAATAACCAACTTGTTATAATTTCGGCACAACCTGTGAAGCATTACGATTGCCTCCAAGTTTCTGAACAACCTATTATTCAACCTCTTGTTCCCGAAGTCATATGTTACAAAACTATTTTCGCCTCGCCGTACGCCACCTGCTCAAAAACCGAACGTATGCCGTCATCAATATTACCGGCCTGGCAGTCGGGGTAGCAGCCTGCCTGCTCATTTTCCGGCTGGTGCATTACGAACTGAGTTTTAATACTTTTTTCAAAAACCACGATCGCATCGGGCGCATCGTTACCAACGACGTGGTGAAAACGGAAGGCGAGTTTTTTACCGCCGGCATTCCCGTACCTGCCATGGACGAAATGCAGCAAACCGTAACGGCGTTCGAGCAGTTTGCCCGAATACATTTGATGTGGCCCACTATCACGGTGCCCAGCTCGCCTGGGAGTTTGACGGGCCGCAAATTTGCCATCGACGGCGATTTTGAATCGGCCATTTTTACCGAACCTTCCTTTTTTGCCATTTTCGACTGGCCCTGGCTGGCCGGCGATGCCGTTACGGCTTTAAAAGAACCGAATTCGGTGGTTTTATCCGAAAAAATGGCCGACAAATGCTTCGGAACCTGGCAAATGGCCCTGGGGCAAACCCTCGTAATGGACAACAATACCCTGCTCACCGTACGCGGTATCGTGGGCACACCGCCGCCCAATTCCGATTTCCAGTGCAATGTGATCGTATCCTACGAAACCCTGAAAAAATCGCCCGGTCTTTACTTTTTTTCGCCGGAATGGGGTAGCACGAGCAGCAGCGACCAGGCATTTGCCCTGCTACCCCATGCCGGACAACAAGCCGCCGCCAATACGGCCCTCGCGCAGATTGGGCAGGAGCATTACAAGAGTCCGAATGGCAAACGTACCCATGCCTTCCAACCACTCAGCGAAGTACACTACGACGAGCGCTACGGCAGCCTGGCCGGCACACACCTGACGGAGAAAAACAAGTTGTGGGTGCTGTCGCTCATCGGACTGCTGGTACTGGCCATGGCGTGTTTCAACTTCGTCAACCTGGCAACCGCGCTGGCCGCCGGCCGGTCGCGGGAAGTAGGCGTACGTAAATCGCTGGGCGGCGCGCGGGCGCAACTCATCAAACAATTCATGGGCGAAACGTTCGTGCTGGTAGCGGCCGCCGTTGCCTGCGGCGCCCTGCTGGCGGTCGTTTGTGCCCCGCTGCTGCAATACGTATCCGACGTGCCCGGTTCGCAGCCGTTTTTGAGCGACCCGGTCGTGCTGGTTTTTTTGCTTGCCACCACGCTGGTTGTCAGTCTGTTAGGTGGTTTCTATCCTTCCATTGTGCTGTCGGGTTTCGAGCCGGTGAAGGCTTTGAAAAACCGCATCACCTCTTCTACCATCGGCGGGGTTTCTTTGCGCAAGGCGCTGGTAGTCGCGCAGTTTGTGATCGCGCAGGCGCTCATCATCGGCACGCTCGTCACCATCAGCCAGATGAATTTCCTGCGGAAAATGGACCTCGGTTTCCAGCCCGACCTCGTGTATGTGGTGCAGGGCATCAGCAGCGACAGTTCGAGCCAGCAGCGTTTCGGGCAGTTTAAAAACGATTTGCAGGCCATTCCAGCCGTTTCTTCGGTCAGTTTCAGCAGCGACGCACCTTCTTCGGGCAACAACTGGGCGGGCAACTTCGCATTTAACAGCACCAACGACGCGCCTTTCAGTACCTACATGAAAATCGTCGACGCCGATTATTTCAATACTTACGGACTCCAACTGGTGGCAGGGCGTATGCTGCAGCCCAGCGACACCGTGCGGGAATATGTGGTGAACGAACATTTGCTGAAAAAACTGGGCATTACCGATCCGCAGGAAGCCATCGGCAAGAACTTCCGCATCGGCGGCGGCCGGCCCAAACCGGTCGTGGGTGTGGTGAAAAATTTTACCGCCAACTCGGCCAAAGAAGAAATGAAACCAATGGCCATTTTCAGCCGCAAATCGAGTTACAGCACCGTAGGCATCAAAATCAGGCCCGAAAACCTCGCAGCCACGCAGGCCGCCATTCAGCGAGCATACGAACAGACATTCCCCGAACAGGTGTTCGACGGAATGTATATGGACGAAAAAATTGCGGAATATTACCGCGACGAATCGCGTTTTTCAGCGCTTTGCAAGGGATTTGCCGCGCTGGCCATCTTTATTTCCTGCCTCGGCCTTTACGGTCTGGCGACGCTCATGGCCGTGCAGCGCACCAAGGAAATCGGCATCCGAAAGGTGCTGGGGGCTTCGGTTGCCAGTGTGGTGAGCCTGTTGAGCCGCGATTTCCTGGCACTGGTACTCGTGGCTGCCGTCATCGCATCGCCCCTCGCCTATTATGCCATGCATGCCTGGCTGCAGGATTTTATTTACCGAACGCCCATGTCGTGGTGGCTTTTTGCGGCCACCATCGGTATCGCTATGGCCGTGGCGCTGCTCACGGTCGGGCTGCGGACCTGGAGCGCTGCGCGGGCGAATCCGACGGAAAGCCTCAAGAATGAATAGAGGGTGAGAGGGGTGAGAGGGGTGAGAGAGGTGAGAGAGGTGAGAGGGTGAGAGAGGTGAGAGAGTGAGAGCCGACTTCGATTACGCCGCTTCGCTCCAGTCATCCGATTAAAGGCGAAGCGGTGTAATCGAAGTCGGCTCTCACCCTCTCACCCCTCTCACCCTCTCACATTTCACTGTTTTACTTCCATCCACAAATCACCCCGCCCATCAGCGCCAGCGTAACCGTCCAGTAACCCGCATTGATGAGGATGTACCGGGCGCCTTTGCGTTCGAACAGGGCATTCACGCCCAGGATCGGCAGCGCGATGAAGATGCCTGCAATGGTGCCGTGCAAAGCGCCGTGTTTGAAGGTGCGGAAATTATTGCCGTATTTACCCATGAAGTCGGCTATCCACTTGCCGATCTCCGAGTTGGGATCCTGAATACCCGGTTCGTTCATCAGAACCGAATAGACAGACAACTGGTGAATAACGATCGACTGCAGGGCCATGGCCAGTAAAAAACTAAAAAAGAAGGACAGTCCGAAGGTAACCGGCATACTGGCGCCGGGGGTTTCGCGCGTGACGCCGGTGGCTTTCATCCAGGCATTTCCGAATACGCGTTGATTGTACCAGATGGCTCCGGTAACCATAGGTACGATGGCCGCTACGAGCAGGGCCAGCCAATTCATTTCCATAATAGCAAGGTTTAGGTGTGTAAATAATTTTAAGTGCGCGTCAAATGTATTATTTGTTTTATTTTTTTGAATAAAATTTTTAAAACAAACTTTTTATTTTTTATTAAACTAATGCAAGTTGTGACTCGCTCTCTACGTCTTCCGGACCGCCGAACCTGTCAAATGTCCCGTCAAACACGTAATTCATCCCGTCACATACGTCTGTCTGACCGTCTAATACGTCTTTCACCCAAACTAATACATCGCTCACGTAAAAGAATACGTCCTGGAACGTATTCTTTTACGTCCCGAACGTATTAGAATACGTGTCGGACGTATCCAGATAGGTAAAACACGTATTAGAATAGGTAGCAGAACCTGTCTGAATACATCGGCCACGTATTAGCCGGTCAAAGGGACGTATTTGGGGGCGCAAAAGACGTATCTGACGGCATATTTGACAGGTTCTGCGGTCCGGGGGACGTATTGGGCGGTCAAGACAACCTATTCGGCGGTCTGGCAAACCGGGCGAACGCGGTGAATCACGGGATGTGCCTACACCGGCCCTTCACTTTACAAACCGTTTCCGGCGCAAATCATTAACATTTTCAGTTTCAGAAGAAAAATACGGTGAACAGCCCTTTTCACTAAACAAAATATTTGCAAAGCCATATTTCATACTTCTTTCTTTTTAGAATCCAAAAACACATTCATTTTGCAATTACCCAATTACATGAAATTATCTCCTACTATTGGAGATATCATTAAAATAAAAAATAAATTTGCCCTCTGAAGACAAATTAAATGTGTGTTTACACCGTTTATGTTACCTTGTCGGAAGGCCCACACCACCTGCGTCCGGATAGCACCACTTTAGCCTTGCTACGCAGCGGAAGCGATTCAACGGCTTCCGTTTTCTGCACCGTTTTTTTATCATTATTGACGTTCCGGCGCCGTTTTCGGCTGCCGGCAAGAGCCTTCACATTATGCGTACAGCAGAAGACGACCAGTCCCCGCAACCGGGGCTTTATGTGCCGGAGTCCGAATCGGACGCTTGCGGCATCGGCTTTGTAGCCAACCTCAAAGGCAATAAAAATCACCAGACCGTATCGGATGCCCTCACCCTGCTCGAGAACATGGAGCACCGGGGCGCCTGTGGCTGCGAGCCCAACACGGGCGACGGCGCCGGCCTGATGATCCAGACGCCGCACGAATTTTTCTTCCGCGCCTGCCTGCAATCGGGTGTGCAGTTGCCGCCGTTCGGCCGCTATGGCGTGGGTGTCGTGTTTTTTCCGAAAGAAATTCGCCTGCGGGAGGAATGCCGCGATATTTTCACCCGCGCTGCTGAACAACTCGGTATGCCCGTTCTCAACTGGCGCAAGGTACCCGTGAATCCGGAAGGTATCGGCCCCACCGCCTTGTCCGTGGAACCCGAAATGGAGCAGGTGTTTATCGCCTGTCCCGACAGCATCACCGATCCGCAGGAGTTCGAGCGCAAACTGTTCGTGCTGCGCAACTACTCTACCCACCTCATCCACAGCAGCGTACGCAAGGACGAGATCGGTTTTTACATCGCCTCCATGTCATACAAAACGGTGGTGTACAAAGGCCAGTTGACCAGCCTGCAGGTGCGCGGGTATTTCCCCGACCTTTCGGATGCGCACCTCGTGAGCGCATTCGGCCTGGTACATTCGCGTTTTGCTACCAATACATTTCCTTCGTGGAAACTGGCCCAGCCGTTCCGTTTTATCGCCCACAACGGAGAGATCAACACCGTGCAGGGCAATATCAACTGGCTGAAAACCAGCGAAAAAAGTTGGACTTCGCCCAATTTCACGAAGGAAGAAATGGAAATGCTGCTGCCCATCGTCACGGGCGGGCAGTCGGACTCCGCCTGCCTCGACAATATCATCGAACTGCTCACCCTGAGCGGGCGTTCGTTGCCGCACGTCATGATGATGCTGATCCCGGAAGCCTGGGACGGCAACGAAAGTATGGACCCGGTGAAACGGGCGTTTTACGAATTCCATGCCTCGTTTCAGGAACCCTGGGACGGTCCGGCATCCATTTCCTTCACCGACGGCAACATCATCGGCGCCACGCTCGACCGCAACGGACTGCGCCCTTCGCGCTACTGCGTCACCACCGACGACCGCGTTATTATGGCTTCGGAAACGGGCGCTTTGCCCGTCGATCCGAAACTGATCAAGGAAAAAGGCCGCCTGCAACCCGGCAAGATGTTCGTCGTCGACCTCTCGCAGGGCCGCATTATCAGCGACGAGGAACTGAAACAGGACATTTGCTCGCAGAAACCTTACGGAGACTGGCTGAATAAACACAAAATAAGCCTGCAGGAACTTCCCGAGCCGCGCGTCACGTTCGCGCCACTCGAAACGGGGCAGGTGTTCAAATACCAGAAAGCGTTCGGGTATTCCACCGAAGACCTGAACACGATCATCGCTCCGATGGCACTCGACGGCAAGGAACCCATCGGCTCCATGGGTACCGACGTGCCGCTGGCCGTACTGAGCGACCAGCCGCAGCACCTGTCTAGTTATTTCAAACAGTTGTTCGCGCAGGTGACGAATCCGCCCATCGACCCGATCCGGGAGCGGCTGGTGATGTCGCTCACCACGTTTTTGGGAAATATCGGCAACCTGCTGTCGGAAGATCCGCTGACCTGTCACGTGGTGGCGCTGCCGCAACCCGTACTGTCGGATTACGAACTCGAGAAACTGCGCAGCATCGACACCGGCAATTTCCAGGCGAAAACCCTGCAAATGTATTTCCGCGCCGACGGCCGGCCCGGCTCCCTGAAAAAGGCGCTCGACCGCATCTGCCGCTACGCCGAAGACGCCGTGGAAGACGGTTTCGAGGTACTGGTGTTGTCCGACCGATCCATCGACTCCGAACACGCGGCCGTACCTTCGCTGTTGTTCACCTCTGCCGTGCACCACCACCTCATCCGCAAGGGTCACCGGGGCAAAGTGGGTATCGTAGTGGAAGCCGGCGACGTATGGGAAGCGCACCATTTCGCCTGCCTGCTGGGCTTCGGCGCCACGGCCATCAACCCGTACCTGGCGTTGTCGACCATCCGCGACATGAAACAGCGCGGCGACCTCGACACGCCGCTGGAATCTGCCAAACTGGAGAAAAACTACATCAAATCGGTCAATGACGGCCTGCTGAAGATCTTTTCCAAAATGGGCATTTCCACGCTGCAATCGTATCAGGGCGCCCAGATTTTTGAAATTATCGGCATCGACAGGTCGGTCGTGGATAAATACTACACCGGCGCCGTATCGCGCATCGAAGGGCTGGGGCTGGATGAAATTGCCAAAGAAACGCTCGCCAAACACCACCTGGCATTCAGCAAAAAAAGTATTCCGGTGGAACGCCTGCCCGTCGGCGGCATTTACCAGTGGAAACGCAAAGGCGAATACCACCTGTTCAATCCGGCGAGTATTCACCTTTTGCAGCATTCTACCAAAACGAACGATTATTCGACTTTCAAGAAATACTCCCGAACAGTGAACGAACTGGGCGAAAAAGCCTGCACCCTGAGGAGTTTGTTCCAGTTCAAACGCAAACGCGCGCCCATTTCCATCGACGAAGTGGAACCCGCTGAAAACATTTACCGTCGCTTTGCCACGGGAGCCATGTCGTTCGGCTCCATTTCCTGGGAAGCGCATACTACGCTGGCCATCGCCATGAACCGCCTGGGCGGGAAAAGCAACACCGGAGAAGGCGGCGAAGACGAACGCCGTTACCAGTCGATCGAAGAGATCGAAGCGGCCGGTTCGCTCATTCCCGCCCATATTGAACTGCAACCCGGCGATTCGATGCGCAGTGCCATCAAGCAGGTGGCCTCGGGGCGTTTCGGCGTCACGAGCCTGTACCTGAGCGAAGCCGACGAGCTGCAAATCAAAATGGCACAGGGCGCGAAACCCGGCGAAGGCGGGCAATTGCCCGGCCACAAAGTGGACGAATGGATCGGCAAGGTGCGGCACTCCACGCCCGGCGTGGGCCTTATTTCTCCCCCACCCCACCACGATATTTATTCCATCGAGGACCTGGCGCAACTCATTTTTGATTTGAAAAATGCCAACCGTGCGGCGCGTATCAATGTAAAACTCGTGTCCAAAGCGGGCGTAGGCACCATCGCAGCGGGCGTGGCAAAAGCCAAAGCCGACGTGATCCTGATTGCCGGATTCGATGGCGGAACGGGCGCTTCTCCGCTCAGTTCGATCAAACACGCGGGCCTGCCCTGGGAACTCGGCCTGGCCGAAACGCACCAGACGCTGGTGAAAAACCGACTGCGCAGCCGTGTGACGGTACAAACCGACGGACAATTAAAAACCGGCCGCGATATCGCCATCGCTGCCCTGCTCGGCGCCGAAGAATGGGGCGTAGCCACCGCCGCCCTCGTGGTGGAAGGCTGCATCCTGATGCGGAAATGCCATTTGAACACCTGCCCGGTAGGCATCGCCACGCAGGACCCGGAATTGCGCAAACGCTTCGGCGGCGACCCCGACCAGGTGGTCACATTTTTCAAATTCCTCACCCAGGAACTGCGCGAGATCATGGCGGAGCTGGGTTTCCGCACCGTCAATGAAATGATCGGACAAGTGGATTACCTGGAAATGCGACCCGATATCACGCACTGGAAACACCACCGCCTCGACCTGTCGCCCGTGCTGTACAAGGAACCCGACGGCGAAACCTTCGGCCTGTATTGCCAGGAAACGCAGGACCACGGCCTGGCCGATATCCTCGACTGGAAACTGCTGGAAGCCGCCAAACCGGCGCTGGAAAACCGGACGCCGGTACGTGCCGAATTCGACGTCATCAATACCGACCGGGCGCTGGGCACGGTGCTGTCCAATGAAATTACCAAACGCTACCGTGCTGCCGGTTTACCGGAAGACACCATTCATTTTAAATTTACAGGCACGGCCGGCCAGAGTTTTGCAGCATTTAATACCCGCGGCGTGACGATGGAACTCGAAGGCGACGCCAACGACTATTTCGGAAAAGGGTTGAGCGGCGCGCGGCTGGTGATTTACCCCGACGGAAAATCAAGTTTCGTACCCGAGGAAAACAGCATTGTCGGCAACGTAGCGTTTTACGGCGCTACTTCCGGCGAAGCCTACATCCGCGGCAAGGCGGGCGAACGTTTCTGCGTGCGCAATTCCGGCGCGGAAGTAGTAGTAGAAGGCATCGGCGACCATGGCTGTGAATACATGACGGGCGGCAAAGTGGTCATTCTGGGTCGCACCGGCCGCAATTTCGGCGCCGGCATGAGCGGCGGCATCGCCTATGTGTGGGACGTTCAGAAGAATTTCTCCGCGCAGTGCAACACCGAAATGATCGACCTCGACCCGCTCGACGCTGCGGACATGGATGCGCTGCGCGAAATGCTCCATAAACACGCACTGTTTACCGGAAGCACCATCGCCCATTTCATCCTCGACGATTTCGACAACCAACTTTCCAACTTCATCAAGGTATTTCCGAAGGATTATAAACGGGCGCTGGTGGATAAGATGGCGCTGGCCGAAGCAACTAAGTAGTTTATGGGTTTATGAGTTTATAGGTTTATGAGTTTATAATGGCCGCTCGATAACACGATTTTCCTTTATTCGAGTGGCCATTATAAACCCATAAACTCATAAACCAATAAACCTCTCTCACTCTCTCACCTTCTCACCTCTCTAGAAATGGGTAAGCCGACAGGTTTTCTGGAATATACGCGCCAACTTCCCAACAAGGAAAAGGCCGACAAACGTATACAACACTATCAGGAATTCGTGCAACGTTACGAACCGCCGCAACTGAATGCGCAGGCAGCGCGCTGCATGAACTGCGGTGTGCCGTTCTGCCACAACGGATGTCCGCTGGGCAATGTCATTCCCGAATTCAACGATGCGGTCTACCGCAAGGACTTCCGGGAGGCATACGACATCCTGACTTCCACGAATAATTTCCCGGAATTCACCGGCCGCATTTGTCCCGCGCCCTGTGAAAGTGCCTGCGTGCTGGGCATCAACCAGCCGGCAGTAGCCATTGAGGAAATTGAAAAACACATCATCGAGATCGCCTTCGACGAAGGATACGTGCAGCCGCGCAAAATATTTGTGCGCACCGGCAAAAAAGTGGCGGTAATCGGCTCCGGTCCCGCCGGGTTGGCCGCTGCGGCACAACTCAACATCGCCGGCCACAGCGTAACGGTGTTCGAGCGCGACGATGCGCCCGGCGGCCTGCTGCGCTACGGTATTCCCGATTTCAAACTGGAAAAATCGGTGATCGACCGGCGCATTCAGGTGATGGAAGCCGAAGGAATTACGTTCCGCTGCAACGCCAATGTGGGCGAAAACATCCTTGTCAACGACCTGCTCCGCGAATTCCATGCGGTCGTGCTGGCCGGCGGCTCCACCATTCCGCGCGACCTGGAAGTGCCCGGACGCGACCTGCAGGGTGTGCATTTTGCCATGGATTTTTTGAAACAGCAGAACAAACGTGTTTCCAGTCGCCCGGTAACGACTACCGACATACTGGCCGGCGGCAAAAACGTGGTGGTAATCGGCGGTGGCGACACCGGCAGCGACTGTGTCGGCACTTCCAACCGGCAGGGGGCGGCCTCCATTACGCAGTTCGAACTGCTGCCTGTGCCGCCTAAAGACCGGGCGCCGAATATGCCCTGGCCCACCTACCCGATGGTGCTGAAAACATCTTCTTCGCACGAAGAAGGTTGCGAGCGGAAATGGGCAATTCTTACCAAGGCGTTCCTGGGCGACGAAAACGGCCGCCTGCGCGCCTTGCGCGTCGTCGACATCGAATGGAAAGCCGGCGCCGACGGCCGACCCGCCCGTTTTGAAGAAGTAGCAGGTTCGGAACGCGAAATCCCCTGCGAACTGGCGTTGCTGGCTATGGGTTTCCTGTACCCGCAACAGCAAGGCCTGTTGCAGGATCTGGACGTAGAACTCGACGAGCACGGCAATGTGCGCGCTACCGAAAAGGCGTTTAAAACCAACATAGCCAAGGTATTTGCCGCAGGCGATATGCGCCGCGGGCAGTCGCTCGTAGTGTGGGCTATTAGCGAAGGCCGCGAATGCGCGCGCAAGGTGGATGAATACCTGATGGGTTATTCGCTGCTGGAAAGCAAGGATGAAGGGTTGCTGGCGCTGCAATATTGAGGGGTTGAGGGGTTTATGAGTTTATGAGTTTATGAGTTTATGAGTTTATGAGTTTATGAGTTTATGGGTTTATGGGTTTATGGGTTTATGGGTTTATGGGTTTATGGGTTTATGGGTTTATGGGTTTATGGGTTTATGGTCCACTCGAACGGCTGAGGATTTCTTATTTCCCGAGCGGCCATAAACCTATAAACCCATAAACTCATAAACCCAAAACCCCTCAACCCCTTAAAATTAACTTGATCCCCTGCGAAACATCAAACCCCGCCTGCATGTTATCTTTGCCGTGCCATATTGCAACCGGATAACAGCAAATTCAACCATGTCCGCCACCACACATTCCCTGGAAGAAATATTTCAGGCAAAAATTGACGCCGACGTTCGTATCGAGCCCAAAGACTGGATGCCCGATGCGTACCGCAAAACGCTGGTCCGCCAGATCAGCCAGCACGCGCATTCCGAGATTGTCGGCATGTTGCCCGAAAGCAACTGGGTCACCCGGGCGCCGTCGCTGAAGCGAAAAGCCATCCTGCTGGCCAAGGTGCAGGACGAAGGCGGCCACGGCCTGTACCTCTACGCCGCGGCCGAGACGCTGGGCGTGTCGCGCGACGAGCTGCTCGACGCGCTGCACAGCGGCCGCGCCAAGTACAGCTCGATCTTCAACTACCCGACGCTGAACTGGGCCGACGTGGGCGTGATCGGCTGGCTGGTCGACGGCGCGGCGATCATGAACCAGGTGCCGCTGTGCCGCTGCTCGTACGGCCCGTACGCGCGGGCAATGGTGCGCGTGTGCAAGGAGGAATCGTTCCACCAGCGCCAGGGCTTCGACGCGCTGAACGTGATGATGACGCAGGGCACGCCCGAGCAGCGCGACATGGTGCAGGACGCGGTGAACCGCTGGTGGTGGCCGAGCCTGATGATGTTCGGCCCGCCGGACGCCGAGTCGACGCACAGCACGCAGTCAATGCGCTGGGGCATCAAGCGCATTTCCAACGACGACCTGCGGCAGAAGTTCATCGACGCCACCGTCGAGCAGGCGCGGGTGCTGGGTGTCGCCCTGCCCGACCCCGACCTGAAGTGGAACGAGGCGCGCCAGTCCTACGACCACGGCCCGATCGACTGGAGCGAGTTCTGGAACGTGGTGAACGGCCACGGCCCCTGCAACCGCGAGCGCCTGGCCGATCGCGTGAAGGCATGGGACGACGGCGCCTGGGTGCGCGAGGCGGCGCTGGCCCACGAGCGCAAGAAGCAACTCCGAGCAAAGGCGGCATGACATGAGCACGAAGAACGAATGGCCCCTGTGGGAAGTGTTCGTCCGGAGCAAGAGCGGGCTGGACCACAAGCACTGCGGCAGCCTGCACGCGAGCGATTCGGCGATGGCGCTGCAGATGGCCCGCGACGTCTACACGCGCCGCCAGGAAGGCGCCAGCGTGTGGGTGGTGCGCTCCGACCAGATCGTGGCGAGCGACCCGGACACGAAGGACATGTTCTTCGAGCCGGCCGAGGACAAGGTCTACCGCCACCCGACCTTCTACAAGCTGCCGGCCGACGTGGACCACATGTGATGGATGCGAACACGCTCTACGTTCTTCGCATCGCGGACGCCTGCCTGATCCACGGCCAGCGCCTGGCCGAATGGTGCGGCCACGCGCCGGTGCTGGAGGAAGACATCGCGCTGACCAACGTCGCGCTCGACCACATCGGCCAGGCGCGCAGCCTGCTCGCACTGGCCGGCGTGCTCGAAGGCCGCGGCCGCGACGAGGATGCGCTGGCCTTCCTGCGTGCCGAGCGCGAGTACCGCAACCCGACCGCGCTGGAGCTGCCCAACGGCGACTTCGCGCGCACGGTGCTGCGCAGCTTCCTGTGGGCGAGCTTCATGAAGGTGCTGTGCACGGCGCTGGCGGCCTCGACGAACGCGCAGCTCGCCGCCATCGTGGCGAAGAGCCTGAAGGAGGTGCGCTACCACCAGCAGCACGCCGGCGACTGGGTGGTGCGCCTGGGCGATGGCAGCGAGGAATCGGCACGGCGCATGGGCGACGCGCTGGCGCTGCTGTGGCCCTACACCGCCGAATGGTTCGCCGACGACGAGATCGACGCACACGCCGCCGCCAGCGGCATCGGCCCGGCCTGGAGCTCGCTGCAATCGGCGTGGCGCGCCGAGGTGGAACCGGTGTTTGCCGAGGCCATGCTCACGCCGCTGGCCGACACGCCTTTCCGATCCACCGGCAAGCGCGGCGTGCACAGCGAGCACATGGGTTTCTTGCTGGCCGAGATGCAGTCGCTGCCGCGCGCCTTCCCCGGGGCGGTGTGGTGAACCTCGACCACGCCTGGGCGACCCTGAACGGCGTGCCGGACCCCGAGGTGCCGGTGCTGTCGGTGGTCGACCTGGGCATCGTGCGCGAGCTCGCCGTGAACGACGACGAGGTCTCGGTGACGCTCACGCCCACCTACTCCGGCTGCCCGGCCACCGAGGTGATCCAGGAGTCGGTGGTGAAGGCCTTGCGCGACGCCGGCGCGCGCGATGTGACGGTGACGACGCGGCTCGATCCGGCGTGGACGACCGACTGGATCAACCCGGCGGCCGCCGAGAAGCTGCGCGCCTACGGCATCGCCCCGCCGCACCTCAAGGCTGCTGAAGCGCAACCGCTGCGTTTCCACCCCAAGGACATCGCCTGCCCGCGCTGCGCCAGCACGCACACGCAGCGCCTGTCCGCTTTCGGTTCCACCGCGTGCAAGGCGCTGTACCGCTGCCTCGACTGCCTCGAACCCTTCGAACACTTCAAGCCGATCTGAGCCGAGACCATGAGCCTGCAATTCCATGCCCTGCCGGTGAAGAGCATCGAACGCGATGCCGACGCGCTGCTCGTCGGCTTCGGCGTGCCCGCCGAGCTGCGCGACACCTTCGCCTTTTCGCCCGGCCAGTACCTGACGCTGCGCGCCGACGTGGCCGGCGAGGACCTGCGCCGCTCGTACTCGATCTGCAGCGCACTCGACGATGGCGCGCTGCGCGTGGGCATCCGCCTCTTGCCCGGCGGCGCCTTCTCGGGCTGGGCCGCCGACAACCTGCGCGAAGGCCAGACGCTGCAGGTCATGGCACCGCAAGGGCGCTTCACGCTGCAGCCCGATCCGGCGCAGCAGCGCCACCTGCTCTTCATCGCCGCGGGCAGCGGCATCACGCCGGTGCTCTCGCTGATCAAGACGCTGCTGCGGCGCGAACCGGGCACGCGCTGCACGCTGGTCTACGGCAA
>JAKQJD010000101.1 GCA_029561355.1 Bacteroidota bacterium
ATGTTCGGCGACATGATGATTGAAAGCCAGCCCGGGTCGGGAGTGTACAAATACACGGCGGGTATGTTTTCCCAGTACGATAAAGCGGCGCAATTACGCAAGGACCTGGTGCAGCAGGGTTTTACGGAAGCGACGATCGTAGCGTTCCTGAACGGTATCCGGATTTCGAAGGCGGAAGCAGTAGGGATGTTGAAGAAATTTCCTGACCTTACGGCGTATATCAGGGGATAGTTTACAGGTTTATGAGTTTATAGGTTTATGAGTTTATAGGTTTATGGTTGAGAGGTTTATATTCGGCTACTCGAAAAAACGGAGATATTCTCATTCAACGAATGGCCTAATATTAACCTCTCAACCATAAACCTATAAACTCATAAACCAATAAACCCTCCCCCATTCACCTCAATCCGCACAAAAGTGGCACAGCAAAGGCTTGATTTTCTTCGGGAGACCTTCCGGAATCTGCGCTCTACCGGAAGCGTAGCGCCCAGTTCCCGTTTTTTGTGCCGTGCCATTGCCGGGAAAATAGATCCCGCCCGGGCCCGAACGATCGTGGAACTTGGCCCCGGCGACGGCGTTATTACCCACTATATTCTGGAGCGGATGCAACCGGATGCGCAATTGCTGATTTTCGAGATCAATGAAGTTTTTGTTAAAAAACTGCACGTTACCTTTCAGCACGACAAGCGGGTGACGATCATACACGACTCGGCGGAGAATATGGGGCGCTACCTGGAAGAAAGGGGTATCGCCTCCGTCGATTGTATTATTTCGGGCATCCCGTTTATCATGCTTCCGGAAATCCTGGCCCAACGAATTACCACGGAGTGCCTGCGGTGGCTGGGAATGGGTTGCCGGTTTGGGCAGTTCCATTATTTCCCGCTGATGCTGCCTTTTTACAAACGAATTTTCGGAAATGTAGATGTCGAGGTGGTGCCGCTCAATATTCCGCCTGCCCTGATCGTTTGTTGCGAAAAAAGATAGTCGCTTCCAGGCCTGTCAATGCCAATCATTATGACACTAATTAGATTCAACCTGCTCTTTTTCATCGTTTTATGCGGCCTTTCCTGCGGCCCCGATTACCTTTTTACAGAAGAAAAAAAGATCGACGCAGGGCAGTGGGCCTATCGGGATACGATGGATTTCAAATTTACAGTTGTGGATACGGCACAATTCTACAACCTGTTTGCAGATTTCGAATATGCCGACACGTTTCCCCTGCAAAATGTGTATTTGCGCTTGCACACGCTGTTTCCGGATGGGAAAAGGTTGTCGAGGGTTCGCTCGTTCGACCTGTTCGATGCACAGGGCAATTCGACCGGGAAATGTTCCGGGCACACCTGCAATACCCGTTTTACATTGCAGGAAAAGGCGTTTTTTAATCTGCCCGGTACTTATGTCATTACCCTGGAACAATTCACCCGACGCGATCCTTTGCCGGGCGTAAGCATGGCCGGACTGTCGGTGGAAAAAACGGGGGAGGCGAGAGGGAAGTAGGTTTATTGGTTTATTGAGTTTATGGGTTTATGAGTTTATGAGTTTATATCCAGCCGCTCGGTGAATGAAAATCTGTTTATTTATCGAGCGGCTGGATATAAACTCATAAACCTATAAACTCATAAACCTATTGATGCACCTCAATCGAATAACTATCCTTTTTTTCCATCCGTTTTCCTCTGGAGCGTTCGAAGAGGTCCAAATACTTTTTGTGTTGCTCGCCGGATTGTTTTTTACCGTTGATTTTCAGTGATTTGGACGTTATCTGGAAGGAGAAATCGGCTGGATTTGTGATCAGGTTATCGCGCAGCAATTCGGCTTGCACGGCACGCTGAAAATCGGTTTCGTGTTTTTGCCGGTTCCGGTCCTGGTACCCGGCGCGTCGTTTTTCCTGTTGAGCCTGCCATTGCTGCTGGTTTTGTTGCCAGCGGCCTTGTTCCTTTTGCCAGTGATCGAGTTCGCTTTGCCATTTATCCTGATGGGCTTTCCAGTCTTCCTCGTAGGCTTTCAGTTCTTTTTGCATTTTTGCCTTATCGTCGTCGCTCATTTGGCTGTAGCGTTCCCTGAGTTCCTGATACTGTTCGCGGTATTTGTCTGAATCGGCCCTGATTTTTTCCACCTGTTCTTCCCAACGCGCGCGGTCTTCATCTGAAAATGAAAATGCAATGGCGGGGGCATCGTTTTCACCAAAGCCCTCAAAGTGGAACTGGTCGCCGTTGATGTTCCAGTTAAAGTCTTCACCGTTGAACCCCATTCCGGGCAGGTCGATAGACTCGCCTTTTTCGAGTTTTTTTCCGTTCATCCAGACCTCTCCATCTTTAACCTTGATTTCCATCGGCTGGCCGTTTTTCTCCAGTTTGATGATCACATTGCCTTCCGGATCAGTCAGGGTGGTGATTTTAGGTGCTGCAAAGACGAAAGGCGGCGTGGGCGGCATCGGGGGCATGGCAGCCATCGGCGCCATGGGAGGAAATGGTGGGAAGCCGGGCACGGGTTGTGTCGGTGGTACTGGAGGCACGGGCGGTACCGGCGGCGGCGGAATAGAACTTTGAAGTTCTCGTGCCAGCGTCCCGTATTCGCCGAATTCGCTGGCAGGAATTTCCTTGCCGTCCAGATTCAAACGAGTGATCTGCCCGTCTTTCAGTTCCATTTCTACTTTACCGTGATCGTCCTCGCGGGTAATTTTCTGAATACTTTTTCCTTTGGGTATGCTATCGGGAGCGATTTGATCGCTGTTTTGATCGGTATTGCCGGTGTTCCAGAATGAGCCCGGCCAATCCGAAATTTGTGAAAAGGCCGCGGCTACGGTAGGAGGAGTGTTTGCACGCAGGCCGATGAAAGTAAGCAATGCGAGCAAAATGGCTGTTGCCGTTAATTTCTCCATGACTTGAGATTTTTGTTGTGGTTGATTTAGAATGCGCCGGATGCGCTCCAGCAGGAGCGGCCGGCGCGATGAACCGCCAATCCCGAGCGCCAGGCGGGGAGCAGGAATGGCCAGTTCCTGCACCTGTACCAGCGCTTTGGCGAAGATCAGCGGGCTGCCGGTGGCGGCGAGCGCGGCATCGTCGCAGCAGTTTTCCCGCTCGCTCCGAATGACGGCCGACACCCACCACACGGCGGGGTGATAGTAAAATAGCGCTTCCACGAACGCCTGCAAGAGGTTGAAAAGCCAGTCGCGGCGGGCAATATGCGCCAGTTCGTGGGCAAGCAC
>JAKQJD010000344.1 GCA_029561355.1 Bacteroidota bacterium
GGCGCCGAGAGCTGGATCAACGTTTCCATCCTGCGCACCCGCGAATCGCTCGACAGCGTGCAGCACCGCGTACGCAACGTGGGCGACCGCGAAGGCTACGACGTGAAAGACGTGCCGCGCCCGACGGATCGGCTCTTCAACATGTCGATGTTTTTTCAGGACTACCTGCGCAAAAACAAAAACATTCGTATGCACCTGAACCTCACGGTCGGCACGGGATTGCCGTTCGGCGTGCTCGACAACAACATCGTTTACCGCAATTCCTACCGTTTTGCGCCCTACCACCGCGTGGATATCGGTTTCGGTTTTCAGTTGTGGAAAGAAGCCTGGCGCCACCGCAAGCCGAACCATTTCCTGCGTTTCACCCGCGATACCTGGGCGAGCCTCGAAGTGTTCAACCTGCTGAAGGTGGCCAACGAAGCGTCCAATACCTGGATCAAAACCATTGAAAATACGCAGTACGCCATTCCGAATTACCTGACGGGTCGGCGGATCAATGTGCGGGTGCGGATGGATTTCTGAAACGCGGACCACTGCAACGCGGATTGCGCGGATTTTTTGATGATTTACGCGGATTTCTACCTCTAAAGCCAAGCGCAGCGTGTCCTCCTGAGCGCAGCGAAGGATCTAACTTCTACTTCAAATCCGAGAGATACAGATCCTTCGCTGCGCTCAGGAGGACACGTTGCGCTTGGCTTTGGTAATTGACAGCGTGAAGAAATCGATGCATAGAACCAATTCTTCCACAAAAAAGGATCCGTGTGAATTGCTCGTCACTTGAGCAGTCTGCTTCTCCTATATCCATGCAATACATGCCACGGGCGAGAATAAACACCTTTTAGCCGATAAATTGAGCACTTGCCAATGCCAGGCCGCTTCCTTTGCCCCTGTCTAATTCAAACCAAATCAAGTGCTTATGAAACGCATAATTTTCTTTGCCCCCATACTCTTTTTATTCGCAGCCGCACTGCCCGCTCAGGATGCGGCGATGCAGGCAAAATTCGATCAACTTGTACAGGCGCAATTCCCTGCCGATGGTCCCGGCGCTGCCGTGCTGATCACCCGCAAAGGCGACGTCGTTTACAAAAAAGCCATCGGGAAAGCCAGTATCGAACTGGATGTGCCCCTCAGCACCGACAATGTTTTTCGCATAGGGTCGGTTACGAAGCAGTTTACTTCGGCGGCGATTCTAAAATTATCCGAAGAAGGCAAGGTCAATCTTCAGAGCGACATCACCACTTACATTCCTGACTATCCAACGCAGGGGAAAAAGATCACCGTGGAACAATTGCTCAACCACACTTCCGGCATCAAAAGTTACACGGAAATGGTGGAATGGAATGCCATGACACGCCGCAAGGATTT
>JAKQJD010000147.1 GCA_029561355.1 Bacteroidota bacterium
TAGGGCACCACGCCGTCGGCCGTGCCGTGAATTTCCATAACGGGCACGGGGCGTTGCGGGTTGCAGGAAGCCAGTTTGATCGGAGCCATGCTTCCGGTGACCGATGCGATGGCGGCGATGCGTTCGTTGAGTTCGCAGGCCAGGCTGTAACTCATAAAGCCGCCATTGCTCATGCCGGTGGCGTAAATACGTTGAGGATCAATATTGTACGCGGCCGACAACGTGTCGATCAGGTCGCTGATAAAACCTACGTCGTCCACGTTGGAGCCTGTACCGAAGGCATTCCAGAACCGCTGGCCCTGGTTGTCGAGGGTGCCGTTAGGGTGCACGATCAGGAAATTGGCAGTATCGGCAATGCCGCGGAAATCGCCGTAAAACTCCTGCTCCAGGTTGTTGGAACTGTACCCGTGCATATTGATCACCAGCGGCACAGCCGTGCTGCCGTTATACACAGCGGGTTTGTAGAGGCGGTATTCGCGGGTAAGGCCGCCGCTCTGGATGGTACCGGTGAGGGTGGTTTGGGCAGGCAGGGTGAAGGCAACTGAGAGGCAACAAATGACAGAAAGGATTCGGATCATAGATATTTGATTTGGATGATTTTAGACTGGGATTTGTTCGGCTTCGCCTCACAGATGGAAGATGGGGACGCAGATTTTGCGGATTATGCGGATTTTTATTGATTTTGATGGCCTGACGGCCCTCTTTTGACTATGGTTTTAAGATGATTTACATGATGGCCATGATTATGCACCAACGTTAATCATGGCCATCCTATAAATCACCTTAAAAATCATAGTCAAAAATCAAACGAAGTGGCCGTCAGGCCACCAAAAATCAATATTAATCCGCCCAATCCGCAAAATCTGCGTCCCCATCTTCCATCCGTGAGGCGAAGCCGAACAAAATCAAATATCTCAGACAAATCCCAATCAGGAAGGTTTATCCCTTCACAAAACTTTAAATCACATATCGCCCGCCGAGCGCCAGTGAAAAGGTCTTTCCCTTCACCACTTTGGTCGCGTCGCTTTTATAGTCCACCACAGCGGGGAACTGCAGTTGCAGGTAAATACTGAAATCCGGTTTAAAATAATACTGCACGCCGAGGCCGTACTGCATGCGGGTAAACGTGTTGTTCAGAAAGCCCGGCGTCACCTTGTTGAAAGAACCGTCGTACACCAGGCTGCCGAACAGGTAAGTTTTGCTGTAATAACCCATGCGCACGACCGGATACAGGCCGACGGGCACACTCAGGGTCGTTTGTTTCCGGTTGTCATTTGGGAAAAAAACATTGGCGCTTGCGGAGGCGAACGCATAGAATAACGGCGAAAATTGCTGGTAAAAAGAGATTTGCAGTTGCCCCTGCGTGCGGTCGTAACCAGAATACTGCTGCGCCAGAAAATCTTTAACAGTCGGGAAAAATACACCCGCCTGAATCGTCAGTTCCGGCAAACGGCGAAACGGAATCGCGCGCGCAAAAACGCCCACGGCAGCCATTTTCCGATACACCCGGGAACTGTCGTCCTGGCCCTTGAAAACGGAAAAAATACCCCTATTCTCCAGCACATCCTGGCGGTTGTGGGCAAAAATGCCGGAAACGCCCACATTGAGCCGGTTGTATTTATCGACGCCGTAGCCCACCTGCAGCACGTGGTACAGGTCGGAATAACGGTAGGTGTCCGTTTTCAGGCCGAACGTTTGTTCAAACGTCAGCGTACTGAGTTGATTGAACAGCGCGATTTCGAAATGCCCCTGCGGCACCACCGATGGCGAAAGACCGGGGCTGATGATGAGCATGCTGTCGGTGCTTTGCCCCGACACGCGGGCATTAACGGCCAGGAAAAGAAAAAGAATAAGGAAGTGTTTCATTATCAAGTTATTGGAAGTAGAAAAAGTAAATCAAATGGTTTATCGGTTTTAGAGATTTTAGAAAGTCATCGGATGACTCTAAGTCATCCGATGACTTTCTAAAATCTCTAAAACCGGATAAATCGCGCAGTTTTGAGCACCCCGCTGCCGGTTTTTGCCGTAATGAAATACATACCTGCCGGCAGTTGCCCTACCGGAATGGCGCCGACATGGGGCAGCGTGAACAACAAAAGCCCGGAAGCGGAAAACAACCTGATTTCCGACACGTCATCGGCCCGGATAAACAGGGTTTCACCCACCGGATTGGGGAAAACGGATAATGGAGCCGGTGCCGTTTCGGCAATACCGGAACTGGCTTCCGAACAACCCGCATACATATTATCCAGAATTGCCCGGTACTTGGGCGCCGGGATCTCGTCGGTATTTTGCGTGACACTTTCCAGCATGCCCCAACTCCCGTATCGCGCCGAACGATCGGCCACAAAGGAAAAGTGCATGAACAGAGCCGGCTCGTCGCCCGAATGAATAGCCCGCAGCGTATCGAACCAGGAATCGTAGAGATCGTACATAACAGGATCGCGTTGCAGGTCGAGCAACGCCTGGGCATAGGAAGGTTCATCGCCGAACGGGTGCGGGGTAATGTGCTGGCCACCTTCGTAATAAATCATGGGCAGTCCCAGCGCCTGTCCGATTTCGGTTTGCTGGGCATGAAGCCAGGGAATGGCGTCGTTCTCGCGGTCGGCATACACGCGTTCCGACACGTCGGCAGCAGTAGCCGCGCTGCCGAGAGCATCCAGTTCGGCGTCCGAATTGTCCGATAACCCGAAGTATGCGGCGGGGCTGAAGGCATCGACCGAGCCCGGGCGCATGTTGAACACGATGCGGTTACTCACATCCTGCCAGGCTCCCTGCACGCCTACTACCCGTACCAGTCGGTCATTTTGCCCTTCGAACACGTCCGTCCAGATATCGAGGCAGTTTTGAATATACGGCACGATGCCTTCGGGCCAGGGTTTGTTTTGCTGTACGCAGCCGAATTTGTTCAGCCATTGTGCCTGCCCGAAAATCCAGTTCCAGAGTTCGTTGCCGTATTCCACGTATACTTTGAGGGAAGGATCGAGTTGGTCGCGGACGAGCAGCGCCATTTGTTCGATGTATTCATTAGAAGCATTGTGTGGCACGCAGATCCACATGTCTTTGTGCAGGCGGTTGCACAGGTCGATCATGACTTCGTAGGGCACGCCTTTGTTTTGTGTCCAGGTGTAATCCGTCATACGGCTGCGTGCCGACCATGGCTGGCGGATGCTGTCGCTGTCTTCATCGTATGCCGACCAGGAATTCGGGTAACCCCAGTTGTTGGTTTGACCCCAGTCCATAAAACGCAGGGCCTTGAATGGCGCGAGGCGGTCGAGCCAGGGCTGATAGTACGGGTTTTCGAGGTACGTATTTTCCGTACCCGGCATGAGGAACCGGATATTTCGGATGTGGTTTTGCGGGTTGCTGCTGTCGATACGGAGTTGAATGATGTTATCCACGCCCGGCGTCACGTTGACGAGGATCGTTCCGGGTTGCTGGCTGATGATGTCGGCGTCGCCCCAGAAATCGAGTTCGCCCTCGCCGTCGTACAGCAATGTATACGTGCCCGCCGGCCATGCTTTGGTTGAAGCCCAGACGGTGTAAATACGTTGTCCGGTTTCCAGCCCCAGCCCCGGTTCCAAAAACGGCGCCTGCAAAGGGTAGCCATTGGCGTCGCGGGGAACAGAACTGATCACGCCGCTGTCCCAAACGTTCTGGCCGCCGCTCACCCAGGTCGCGTTTTGCGTGCCCCAGGTGCGACAGTGGTGCATCAGGTCGACAAACGGCATTTCGGTAGTCCAGTCGGACATGCCGGCCAGGTTGGTACCGATCTGGATTTTACAGGAATCGGGCAAGGTGGATTGCGTATATATCCGGCCCAGAGCACAAAAAAAAATGACAGGCAGAAAGCGGTAGTTCATGTGATTACATTGAAAATCGGTGAAAAATTGTGGTAAAAGTACTGGAATCAGGGCAGGTGACCACCGTTTTTTTCATGCATTGCCTATGTGAAATCGAGTGTTTTTCCGTCGCAGACTGTTGTTGATCGATGGAATTTCCGGATTCATCCACAATTCCGTGCGCTGCCTGTACTGCACCTCCTACTTTTGCGGCCTCACTTTCAACCGCAACCAATGAAAACGTATTCTCTCTTATTGACAGGGCTCTTCCTGTTTATGCGCTCTATTTCTTCTGCGCAGCCCGGCACGCCGGACAACTCCTTTAGTTCCAACGGGTTTCTGACCGAATCCGTGTTAACGAATCACCACAATGTCGGTATAAAAACGCTGGTGCAGACCGACGGGAAAATCCTGGTCGGCGCAGCGGTATACGGCAACGGACTGAATGAAAATACAGCCATCCTCCGCTACCTGCCGGACGGAACGCCCGACCCTTCTTACCATTCCGGCTCGCCGGTTTTCTTTCAGTTTGCCGAAAAGGAAGTGTACATGCACGATATGGCATTGCAGCCCGACGGGAAACTGCTGGTTTGTGTAAATATCTACAACCTGAACAATGCGCATTACACGCCTGCCCTGTTCCGGCTATTGACGGATGGCACCCCAGACCCGGCGTTCGGCGGTTCTTCCGGTGTGTTGTTCCCGGATATTTCGGGATATACCGACGTACAATATAATGCCGTTCAGGTGCTATCCGACGGAAAAATTGCCCTGGCCGGCGTTGCAACGCCGGATACCGGCAATGCATTCGAGCAATTCGCTGCATTCCGCTTGAATGTTAACGGCATGCCGGATACGGGATTCAGTGGTGACGGATTTACCACGACGCCTGTGGGCGACGCCTATGTAAGTGTGGAGGGCATTGCAGTACAATCAAACGGGAAGATCATTGTCGGCGGCACGGCTACGGTAAATGGATTCGATGATTTTGCTGTAGTGCGTTTTAACGCCAACGGCACTCCGGATGCAAGTTTCAACGGAGACGGGATTGGCATTTATTCCTTGTCCGACCAAAACGACCGGTCCACCGGTCTTCAACTACAACCCGACGGAAAAATCCTGCTGGGCGGTTATGCGCATTTTCAAGCGGGGAATTCCGGCAGCGATTTTGCCGCTCTCCGGCTCACGGCATCCGGCGACCCCGACCTGACCTTCAACGACGACGGGATGGTCATTATACCTGTTCTGACCGCCAATACCGACGGTGCTCGTGATATATTGCTCCAGCCCGACGGGAAAATCGTACTCGGTGGCTTTCTTTACACGGCCAATCTGGACTGCGCCATGGTGCGGTTGCTCGCCAATGGAACCCCCGACAACAGTTTCGGTGCCGACGGTATCGTCACATTTACGGCTTTTTCTGACAACAGCGACGAAATCTATGATATCACGTTCCAGCCCGATGGAAAGATCGTTGCCACAGGAGTCGGACGCGCCGGTGAATACAACACTATTCTTCTTGCACGGTTTATTTCCGGTATTCTGGTCGGTACAAACCAGGTCGAAACACCGGCGACAAACGTCACCATATTTCCAAACCCTGCTACCGACCACACACAACTCGAATACGACCTGACAGCATTTGCGCCTGTTTCCATCAGTTTATACGACCTGCAGGGCCGGCTGGTACAAAATCTGCTGACGGCTGTCGACCAGACTGCCGGCAAGCACTCCGAAACGCTTTTATTTCGGTCCGGACTGGCGCCGGGAACATACCTGCTGCGACTTCAGGCGGGACAGGGTTCCTCGCAGGTCAAGGTGGTAGTGGATTAGTTGTTGGTTATCAGTTATCGGTTATCAGTTATCAGGGTTGATACCCTCGGCTTGCGTTTATTGCTTGAGCCGAGGGTATCAACCCTGATAACTGATAACTGATAACCAACAACTAACAACCAACAATCACTCCACCGTCACCGGCATATTGATATCAAAATCCACTTCACCGCCCGGAGTGCTCAGGTTACTTTTATCGGTCGGCTGGTGGTACAATCGAATCCGGAGTGTGCCGGTAGAAGCCGCACCTTTGGTCCACAGGGTTTCGATACCGAAATTCTGGCCATTTGCGTCCGTGTCGTCGTACGCCACACCGATGTTGGCGCCGGTGATGTCGTATACGAACAGGTGGTCGTTACTTTCCGCTTCAATGTCTTCCGTCAAGTCCTGTGCCGGCGTTTTGGTATCGTCGTACACATGCACGTGGCAATGAATCGTGGCGCCTGCCGTAGCAGGAATCACAATCGTTTCGGCCGTCGCATTGGAGGTGCTCCCTCCATCGGGATCGCTCCATTCGAATTCCTGGTCGAAACCACCCGAACCCGTCAGATGTACTTCCACGCGGGTGATGTTTTCCTGTTCGGTAGAACTGTCTTTTTTGCAGCCGGCCATGGTCAGCAGGGCAAGGGAAATGGGAATGATGATTTTTGTGTGTTGCATGTTTGTATGGTTTGAGTTGAAATTGTTAATGGTTATTGGTTATTGGTTATTGGTTATTGGTTATTGGTTATTGGTTATTGGTTATTGGTTATTGGTTATTGGTTATTGGTTATTGGTTATTGGTTATTGGTTAATGGTTGGTAACTCTCCGGTTAAGTGTTTTGCATAGCCAAGGGTTACCACACTAATAACCAATAACCATTAACCAATAACCAATAACAACTTAGCCGAAAATATACTTCGCCCTCATCCCCGCACTAAACCCCGGCTCATCCGCATAATAGCGGAAAAAATTGAGGTATTCGCGGTAGCGGACGTTGGTCAGGTTTTGGATGGTCAGTCCGACTTCCAGGCGGCGTTTCCCGAACAGGAACGTATGGCCCGCATCGAGGCTGAGGGTAGTGAATGCGGGTGGCGGCGCTTTGTACAGGCTGCCTGCCGGAAAACGTGTTTGTTTCAGGGCTGTCATCGCCATCAAGCGGATGTAAGTAGGTGTTTCAGGATTGTTTTTGGTGGAGAAGTGCTTCGATCCTTTCAGATTCCACTGAAATCCGTACTGAAACCGATCGACCGGCATCAGCGGCAGCCAGGCCGTTGTGCCGGTTTCGTTGCTTGAATCGGCGTTTGTAGCATAGCCCCGCAACAGGGAAATTCGACTTTCCAGCGACAGGAAATTGGAAACCGGCACGGAAAAATTACCGTCGAGGCCATACAGCACCGCGTCGTTCTGCCGGTAGGTGTACAATGGAAACGTGCCGCGGATAGTACGCACAAAACTTTGCTGCGGGTTCAGGTAAATGAAATCGCGCACGGCATTGCGGTAAAGCGTCACCGTTGCGGTCGACTTCGGCGACTGGTATTGAAAATTCAGGTTCGTATTCCAGGCTTTTTCCGGTCTGAAATCCGGATTGCCGCGTTCGTAGGTAGCGGAGCCGTGGTGTACCCCTTCGGCATACAATTCGTTGACGTGCGGCGGCCGCCAGGCCAGGCCGGAATTCAAACTCATTCGTGCATACTTCGACAGGTGGTAAATAGCGCCTGCCGTGCCCGAAGTATTTCCGAAAACCAGGGTTTCGTCGAGGTTACCGGTGCCGTTACCGCTGGTACTCACCATGCTGTGGCGGTAGTCGTATCGGGCGCCGAACTCGAATTCCCACGGACTCGGGTAACGTTGCCAGCGCTCGGTGGCCCACAGCGCCCCACCGAAGGTCTGGTAGTCAGGAATCAGGCCGCCTTTTCCCACGTAGTTCAGTTGCTGCATGGCCTGTACGCCCACACCGCCCTGCCAATGGCGGATGGGGAAGTGTTCGAGTGCCAGGTCGAGCATATTGGTCCAGATTCGGAACGATAACTGGTTCTTTTTCAGCAGGTCCTGCGGGTCGCTGAGCGGCGGATGCGCGTCGTATTCCCGGCGGTTGTTGTACTGCCAGGCGTACTGGCCGCTGAGTTTCCATTTTTCGGAAATGCGGAACACGGTCTTGTATTTCAGTACGTCGTGCGCGATGGACTGATACGGCCTGCTGATGCGCCAGGAGAACTCGTCGCGGTTGTTCAGGGGCACGTCGCTGCGAATGGCCGCTCCGAACGTCGTCGTATCCTCGATGTGCGCGGCGCGCAGGATACCCAGTTGCTGGTTGAACGAGGTAAGGCTGATTTCATGGTTCCAGCGCCCCGATTTCCAGCCGGCCATGGTGGAAAAGTCGTATTCCGCCACCCCGGTGTTACCCAGAAAATAATCTGGCGCCCGGAGGTTTCCGCTTCGTTTGGCAGTACCCTGCAGGCGGAACGTGAGCGAATGCCCCGGCAGGTGCCAGTCGGCGGCGCCTGCTACCACTGCACCCCGGCCATTGGAAAAGCCACCCAGACTCAGCCAGCCGCCCAGCCCGGCCGAATCGCGCAGGGGCGCCGGTTCGAGCACAATAGCGCCTCCCATAGCGCCCACGCCATAACGCACGCCGGCCGCACCTTTCACCACCGTTATTTTGTCGGCAGAAAAGGGGTCGATCTCCGGTGCGTGTTCGCTGCCCCATTGCTGGCCTTCCAGCACGACATTGTTGTTGACGATGGCGATCCGGTTGGAATGCAGGCCCTGGATAACGGGTTTGGAAATGGTGGCGCCGGTATTGAGGGTGGTGACGCCAGGCAGGCGTTTCAGCGTTTCTCCCAGGTTAACACCCTTTCCGGCATCCATATCGGCTTTGGAAACGGTGCTTTCTGCCTGTGTCGAAATGGGCGCGCTGGCTTTTTCATGTACTACAACTTCTTTTAAAACTGCGTTGTGCGTCAGTTTGAAATCCACTTCGGTGTTTTCCCGGAGGCGAACCACCTGGGTGAAATGAGCGCATTCCACATGGCTTACCTCTACGGTATAGGAGGTGTTTTCGCAGAGGTTGGGAATGGCAAAATAGCCGGATTCGTCGGTAGTGGTACCTTTTTGGGCTTCTGTGATGTACACGGAAGCGTAGGCGAGCGGTTCTTTCGTTTCCGCTTCCGTAACACGGCCGCGCAAGGGGATATGACAATCCTGACTATGGATGGTTCCCGCAACGCACAGCAGACACAAGCCGGTAATACAGGCTTTGCTGTTGAACATGTGTAACAATTAAATACAGTTGAAACATGGGGATTTCAGATAGAAATACCCGTTAGGTGCCGGATGAGGCAGTCTCTTCATCGAAAGAGAAGGTCAGATAGCGGGAGGCCCTCTGGAAACGGTCGTGTCGAATGCCGTTTGGCCGGACCGGCTTTCATACGGCAAAAGAACCGCTGTGTCGGGTGTTGAAGACGGGGCATTCAACAGGACAGAGATGGAAAACACATCGGGTACTGCCAGGACAAACGCGCAAAGCGAACAATCCTCGCCTGCATATCGCTCATCGTGCACGTGCGCCGTACTGTGGTCGGCTGCCGCTTCACATACGGGCCGGTCGGCGTGCTGGTGGTGTGCAAAAAAAGCATGCCCCATTTTCACCGACCACATGGCCAGGAAAACAAGGAGGAGCAAATGGGCGCTCCAGGATCGAAAGAGTGCTTTTTGTTGCAAAAATGCCGTTTTGAGATGGCGAATATAAGAACGGGTATTTAAACGGCAAAATGAAGGAAATGTTATGGGAAGAAAAAAGCCGGGGTGCCACAAAAAAGCCCCGGATCTTTCAGTGAAAAATCCGGGGCCGTATGAAAAAAAAGATCTTATTCCTGATCAATTATGGTTGGTTCTACTCCTCTACCGTGCATTGATGTTTTCTCTTTGTGTCGCACGATTTGTCGTTTCAGAGCTTCAATGGCTGCAGAAGCGGCCGTTTCGAAGGTTTTTCCACTTTTCTTATCTATCAGGTCATTTCCGGGAATCCCCAGGCGGATTTCTACCAGTTTCTCCCGAACTCTTCCGCCGGTATCCTGTAGTTTAAGGTGCACGTCAGCCTGTATCATTTTGTCAAAATACCGGTTCAGGCGGCTGAGTTTTTGTTCAATATAAGCGACCAGTTTAGTGTCGGCATGAAAATCCACAGATTTTACTACAATCTTCATCATAAGTACACACAGTTGAATGAACAAAATTGGTTGGGGCTCATTTCACAACCCAACGTTAGACTTTTCAAGACGAATAAGCAAGTTTTTTATTTTTCTTTTTTCCGATATTTAACCCTTCTAATTAGTTATCGGTTATCAGTTATGTGTTGTCTGTGTTGATAATCAGGCATTTGCGCACAAAATAACTCAAATTAAATTGGCTTGACACTTATGACAGAGGCAGTAGATTCCATGATCGACCAACCGGTGCAAGCCGGAAATTACCAGGAAATCTTTAACCGGCAGTTGAAACACCAGTACGTACTGGCCCGTACAAGCGCAGATGAGCGCATCGAGAAATTGCAGCGCCTGCACGATACCCTGCTTCGTCGCCGCCAGGAAATCGAAGCGGCCCTGTGGCAGGACCTGCATAAAAGCCCGACGGAAACGGTAATTACGGAAGTGGGGTTCGTTTGTGGAGAAATTCGCCATACCATACAGCGTTTGCGCAGCTGGATGAGCCCTAAAAAGGTCAGCACGCCGCTGGTCACCTTCGGCGCCAGTTCGGAAATCCGGTACGAACCCAAAGGCGTATGCCTCATTTTGTCGCCCTGGAATTTCCCCTTCAACCTGACCTTCAATCCGCTGGTGGCCGCCGTGGCTGCCGGCAACTGCGTGATCCTGAAACCTTCCGAATTTGCGCCCGCCAGTGCGGCCATGATGCAAAAGATCGTTCAGGAGTGTTTCCCTCCGGAAGAAGTCAGCCTGTTCGAAGGCGACGCCACCGTAGCCCAAACCTTGCTGAAACTGCCTTTTCACCATATCTTTTTCACCGGAAGCCCGCAGATAGGCAAAAGCGTGATGCAGGCAGCGGCACAACACCTGGCATCGGTTACGCTCGAACTCGGCGGCAAAAGCCCCGTTATCATCGATGCAAGCGCAGACCTCGACGTAGCCGCCGCCAAAGTGGCCTGGGTGAAATGTATGAATGCCGGTCAACTCTGCACCGCACCCGATTATGTGCTGGTGCCGGAAGCCCTGCATGACCAGTTTGTAGAAAAAGTGAGTGGCTATGTCAAGCAATTTTACGGCGAAACCACCGACGCGCGCAGGCAATCGCCCGATCTGTGCAGGCTGATTCACGAACGGCATTTCGATCGCGTTAAATCCCTGCTCGACGATGCTGTGCAGCGCGGCGCCACGGTAGCGCTCGGCGGCAAAACGTCCCGCGAAGAACGTTTTATCGACCCCACCGTCCTGACAAATGTTCCCGATTCGGCGCAGATATGGGAAGAAGAAATTTTCGGCCCTTTGCTGCCGGTTCGCACCTACCAAACACTCGACGAGGCGATTGCCTACGTCAACAGCAAGCCCAAACCCCTGGCACTGTATATTTTCAGTTCGAAAAATAAAAGCACGGAAACGCTGATCCGCGAAACGCGCAGCGGCGCCGTCACGGTAAACGATTGCAGTACCCATTTTTACAACCTCGAACTGCCGTTCGGCGGCGCCAACAACAGCGGCATCGGCAGTTGCCACGGTGAATTCGGGTTCCTCGCATTCAGTCATGCCCGCGGTGTTCTCCGGCAGGCAAGGCTGTTTCCCACCACGAACCTGTTGTTGCCGCCGTATGGCTCGCGACTGGCGAAAGTGGTGCTGGAAGCGCTGGCGAAGTGGCTGTAGGTTAGTGCGAAGCCGTCAGTGCGAAGTGCGATGTCATCAGTGCGAAGTGCGAAGCCGTCAGTGTGAAGGGTAGGGCAATAAAAAATCCCGAATTTTTCCAGGGAGGAAAAATTCGGGATTTTTTATGTTTATCCTGTTCAGGTAAGAGTCGCCCGTTAGAAGAAACGGCTGCGGTTGTCTTTAACGTCAGCGGCTTTTTTCATGGAATTGAGCAGGTTCTGACGAACGCTGGACAACGTGGAAGAAAGCACCTGGCGGCGGAACAGAGTAAGGTCGGCCGGCATTTCCGGTTTCAGCGGATCGCTGATAGGCGACACTACAAAAACGCCGCTGTTGCCTGCTATCGGTGCGCTGACGCTGCCTTTTGTCATCGAGAACACTGTACCGATGACGCGCGGTTCGCCGGCTGTTTGTATGAAAGAAGCCGTTTTCATCGTGTCCACTTTCACCCCGAACTGGGTAGCCAGCGAGGACAGATCGTTCTGGTTTTGCAGTTTGCCTTTCAGAATCTCACCTTTTTTGCGGTTTTTCACGCGTTGCTCCGCATCGGGCATCGCTTTCAGGGTAGCTACGGAGGCAGCGCCTTTCGGTGCGATGCTTTTCAGGGCAGCGATCACATATTTGGTATCGAAGTAGCCGCCTGCTGCATCGCGGAAAGAGAAAATTTCCTGGCTGACAGCGCCTACTTTTGTTTTTTCATTAAAGGCCCATTGAACGATATTGCGCACGTCGTCGCCGGAACCCAGCATACCGAGTGAATAGTCGTTGGATTTCAGCAGGGGGGAAGACTGCACCGCACTGCCCATTTCGTTGGCTACGGATGTGAGGGCGTCGAGTGTTTTGGCGCGCTGCACCACAGATTCTGCCCGTTCTTTAGCGGCCGTCTGGGTTTGTTTGCTTGGTTCGATGCGCTGGCTGAGGTAAACGGCTTTTACGCCGGCGTCATTTTTAATGAACTTTTTACCGGTAATTTCAATGAGGTGCCAACCGAACTGCGTGGCAACCTTGTACAATTTACCTTGTTCGCCGGTGTAAAAACAAATGTTGTTGAATTCGGCTACCATCATACCGTTGGAGAACCAGCCGAGGTCGCCGCCTTTAGCGCCCGAGCCGCCATCCTGGCTGTTTTTGATAGCCAGCGAATCAAAGGAGGCTTTGCCGGTTTTGATCAGCGTCATCAGGCTGTCGATACGACCTTCCGAAGCCGGGTTGGCAGCGTCGCGGATAAGGATGTGGCGTGCACGTACCGAGTCCGGAATTACTTTGCGGTCCAGGATTTTAGCGAGCGTCCAAACGCCGCCGTCGAGGTAAGGACCTACAACGGAACCAAGCGGCAGGCGCAGCAGCGTATCGGCAATAGCGGGCGGCAGGCTGGCCTTTAGTTTATAACTTGGGTCGTAAATACCATCGTGTGTCGTCACGTAAGCGGAGTCGCTGGCAGCAGTGCGCAGACCTTCCGCGAGTTTACCGACGGCGTCACGGGCAAAGGTAGAGTCGGACTTCGATGGAACAACGTCGATTGCGAGGTAGCTCACGATGCGCGATTCTTCCGGCTGATCGTACAGGTGCGGATTGTCTTTCAGGAATGCTTCGTAGTCGCTATCCGTCAATTTCGCTTCTTCGTCGGTTACTTTTTCGTACGGGACGCGAACGCCTATATAATCGATGTGGGCGTTGGATTCGGTAAAGGCCGTTTCTGCCAGCCAGGAAGGCACGTACAAGCCTTTGGTTACCATAGCGGTCACCTTGTCTTCCAGGCGTTTTTTGATGATTTCTTTTTCCTGAGTCGACCAGTAAGCACGGTTGGTGGGGTCGGTAAACTGGCCGCCTTCAATCGCGCTTTTGATACCCGCCAGGGTCTGGCGGTTGGGCTGGCCATCGGCGCCTTTAAAGCGGTCGGCTATGACGGGGCTCAGATTGGTGCCGAATTCCAGGTCGAGCAGTTCGTCTCTGCTGACGCCCAGACCCAGTTTTTCTGCTTCCTGTTTTACCAGGGCATTTTCTACGAAGTAATTCCATATTTGCGAGCGCACCTGATAGGTGTTGCCTTTTGCATTGGAATAGACCAATTTTTCGTACGTGTCAAACTCGGCGCGCTTGATTTCCTCGCCATTCACTTTGCCGAGCATATTTACATCACCGGCAGCATAGTTGCTGCTATTCTTTATCACGTCCATCAGGATGAAACCACCGAGCGATAAAACCATGACCACGATGAGGATCCATCCGTTCTTCCGAATCGTTCCGATTAAAGCCATTTTAATGTAATTGTTTGATAATCAAAATGTTAAATGCAAAATACGGGCTGCTCCCGAAAAAGCAACCGCAAAGGTAATTGTTCGGCACTGAAAAACGCCTTTAAGTGTGGTAGTTTTTTCAGCCGTACCTTCCTCTCACTTCTCACTTCTCATTTTTCACTTCTTATCTGACTCCGAATCCGCTGGGCCATCCGTCGGCCGGGCTCACAAAACTCAGTGCACCCTGTTCGTTTTCAGCCATCAGGATCATGCCCTGCGACTCCACGCCCATCATCGGGCGGGGCGCGAGGTTGGCCAGTACGACTACCTGTTTACCCACCACTTCTTCCGGGCTGAAATGCTCGGCGATACCGGAAAGAATGGTGCGGGTTTCGAAACCCAGGTCGACGCTCAATTTGAGCAGTTTTTTGGATTTCTCCATTTTTTCCGCCGTCAGGATTTTGCCGGTGCGGATGTCCATTTTGGCAAAGTCGTCGAATTGAATCGTTTCTTTCATAGGTGCGTACTGTATTTCCGTGGGTTCGGCCGCCGGGGCGGAGGCTGGTTCGCTGGCGCCGAGTTTGGCAATCTGCGCTTCAATGACCTCGTCGGAGATACGGCTGAACAGGTGTTCCGATTGTCCGAGGGCGTGGTTGGGCAGCATGATCGGGTTGCCTTCCACCAGTTCGTTGAGGATGGCCAGCAGGTCGCCTTTGTCGCGCAACAGGCCCAGATTGAGCATTTTGCGCAGCCGGTCGGCGGAGAACGGCAGGAAAGGGCGGATAGCGACGGATAGTACCGCCACGTATTGCAGCGCCAGATTGAGCACCACTTTCACCATTTCAGGTTCGTCTTTCACCGTTTTCCAGGGCTCGTTGAATTGCAGGAGGGCATTGCCGGCACTGGATATTTCCATGACCACGCGCAGGGCTTCGCGGAAATTGAAGCGCTCGATTTCGGTGCCCATTTCCCGCAATTTGCCGTACAGCAGTGACAATTCCTGATCGTAGGAGCCGGTTTTGTCCGTTTCCCAGCCGCTTTTAAAATCCTGGTCGTGATCGATGGCCGGCACGATACCGGCGTAATATTTATGAGAAAGCACGAGCACGCGGTTCACGAAATTGGCGAGGTTGTTCACCAGTTCGTTGTTGTTCGTTTCCTGAAAACCTTTCCAGGTAAACTCGCTGTCCGACTGTTCGGGCATTTTTTTGATCATGTTGTAGCGCAGCACGTCTTCCTGTCCGGGGAAATCGGCGCAGTACTCATGTACCCACACCGCCCAGTTTTTGGAGGTGCTGAGTTTCCGGCCTTCGAGGTTGAGGAACTGGTTGGCAGGTACGTTGCAGGGCAAAATAAAATCGCCGTGCGCTTTCAGAATCGCCGGAAAAATGAGGCAGTGGAAAACGATGTTGTCCTTCCCGATGAAATGCACCAGCGCAGTGTCGTCACTTTTCCAGTAAGGCTCCCAGTCCTTGCCGTTGTCGAGCGCCCATTGTTTGGTAGCCGAAATATATCCGATCGGGGCATCCAGCCATACGTACAGTTTTTTGCCTTCCGAGCCGGGAATTTCTTGCGGCACGTCCACGCCCCAATCGAGGTCGCGGGTCATCGCACGGGGTTGCAATCCCTGATCGAGCCATGAATTGCACTGTCCGAGCACGTGGTTTTTCCAGTCGGCGGGGTTGTGCAGTTTTTTACCGTCGGCTACGCCGGTGTTGATCCATTCGCGCAGCCAGGCTTCGTGCTGGTCGAGCCTTAGAAACCAGTGTTTGGTGGGGCGTTTGACGGGCACCGAACCGCTGAGCATGGATTTTGGATTGATGAGGTCGGTCGGACTGAGCGCCGAGCCGCATTTTTCGCACTGGTCGCCATAGGCTTCCGGGTTGGCGCACACAGGGCAGGTGCCCACGATGTAGCGGTCGGCCAGAAACTGACCGGCAATTTCGTCGAAGTACTGTTCGGTCGTTTCCTCCAGAAATGCCCCCTTATCCAGCAGTTTCCGGAAAAAATCCTGGGAAGTCTGATGGTGGATCGGTGCGGAAGTGCGGTGATAGATGTCGAACCCGATGCCAATTTTTTCAAACGTATCTTTCAACACCGTGTGGTACTGATCGACAATAGCCTGCGGGGTGGTGCCTTCCTTACGGGCTTTCACCGTGATAGCGGCGCCATGTTCATCGGAACCACAAACAAATACCACATCGCGGCCCATCAGCCGCAGGTAACGTACGTATATATCTGCGGGCAAATATGCACCTGCCAGGTGCCCGATGTGCAGGGGACCGTTGGCATAAGGTAACGCGGCGGTAACTAAATATCTTTTTTTCACGGAAGGGCATTATTGAGCGATGTATGCCATGGGAAAGCAACACATCATGATAAAAAGCGGCGCAAAAGTAAGATGAGAGAATGGGAAAACGATCCAAAAAGTTCAATTCCACGACAATACCCTTTTAAAAGGCACAGTTCTTGTAAAATAAATTGTCGTATGCCTGTCAAAACCCGACTATCCCAAACCGCGGATATGAAATAATTCGTATTCGTAAAAATGTCATTTTAATCGCAATAGTTGAATAACACGCTTTTTACTTGTCTTTTTCACCCAGGATGAAGATTTGAGTGATGTTAGAAAAAACTATATTTGCCATACCGCAACCGATCAAAAACAAACACTTTATGAGTCCGATGCTAATCAGACAGCCCGCGCTTACCCGCGAGGTTGTATTTAATTCTTCCGTTTCCGTGATGGTTGTGTTGGGTAATCCGCGCAATGCAGATTGCAGTCAGCACGGAATTTGCAGGATCGACACTTCTTTCAATCCATCCTGCGGCTGCCAGCACCAGGCCAAAGCCTGGCTCGCCGTTCCGCACCCGGGCGTCGTCCGGCTCGTTTTCGAGTACACTTCCATGCGCGAAGCCTCCATCGAATATTTCTTTCAGGAACCGACCTTTACCGTACAATCCGCGTACGTTTTGCCCGATCACGTCATGGAAAAACTGGGTATGCCCGGCGAATTGCTGTTGATCGAGCCGGGCGAATATTCCATTTTCCGTTATTCCGGATTTCTGGAAATTTCCTTTCGACCGAATCACACCTCCTGACTTCCTGATCTTGCCAGACAGCATTTTGTAAAAATAGCCTGCACGGAAAAAGAACGTCTCTTTACATTTGCCGTCGCGCGGATAAACGACCGTGCCACCGCATTCGTATGAAAGTCCACTTTATCCTGCGTTACAGAACGCGCATGGGCGAGTCTTGTCTCGTCAGCCTGAATCAGGAAGCGCCACAAATGTTGAGTTACCTGAATGAAGACCTTTGGCACGGGGCGTTCGAGGTAGATGCCGAAAAGCACCCCGCACTTTCCTATCAGTATTTATTTCAGGATGCGCAAGGCGCCCGCACGACCGAATGGGAGCAGGAACGCCTGCTCGATCTGACGGA
>JAKQJD010000172.1 GCA_029561355.1 Bacteroidota bacterium
GAGCGTTCAAGTCATCCGATGACTCGAAGTCATCGGATGACTTGAACACTCCCTGAAACAATATATCCAGCCTAAAAGCAAAACGAAATACTTCACTTTTCAGCCATGAATACACCTTCTACTTCCGGCCGCAACCCATACCTGGTGCCTTTCGCCCTCGTTTGCAGCCTGTTTTTTTTATGGGGCATCGCCAACAGCCTCAACGGTTCGCTGATTCGCCACTTCCAGTTTGCGCTCGATCTGAAACGCTGGCAGGCAGGAATCGTCGATTCGGCCTTCTACTTCGGGTATTTCGTGATGGCTATTCCGGCGGGTATTTTTATGCGGAAATGGGGCTACAAACGGGGTATTCTTGCCGGACTGCTGTTGTACGCCGGCGGCGCGCTGTTGTTCTATCCGGCGGCTGATATTCGCGTGTATGCCTTTTTCCTGTTCGCACTGTTTGCCATCGCTTCCGGCCTGGCATTTCTGGAAACAGCAGCCAACCTGTACGTCACTGTTTTGGGAGACGAAAAAGGTGCGGAGTGGCGCATCAATTTTGCACAGTCTTTCAACGGCATCAGCATTATTCTCGGGCCTATCATCGGAAGCCTGTTTATTTTTTCCAAAAAGGAATACAATGCTTCCACGCTGGCAATGATGACGCCGGAACAGATACAGGCTGCGCGGGTGGAAGAAGCGTTGTCGGTGCAAGGACCGTACCTCGCCATTGCCGTCATCGTGGCGGCAGTAGCCGTGTTATTTGCCCTCACCAAAATGCCGGAAATCGGCAAGGAAGAGGAAGCTGCCGAAGGCAACGTGAGTATTTTTAGTCTGCCAGGCCGCTACCGGCACCTGTCGCTGGGTATTCTGGCGCAGTTCGCCAACGTAGGCGCGCAAGCCACGCTCTGGGGTTATTTCGTGGATTTTAAAATGGATTTTGCACCACAGGATCATATCGGCGTGGCGCTCGGTTATGCCGACTTTATCCACCGCCTCGTGGGCGATACGGAAAACATGACACCGGAAAAAATCGCGGGTTTTCACGCATCCTTTGCGCTAGTGCTGTTCATGCTAGGCCGTTTTCTGGGCACCTGGCTGATGAGCCGCACCGAACCGCGCAAGGTGCTTCTATGGTATTCCGTGGCTGCTGTGGCACTCGTGGTACTCGCGCTGCTCACCGGCGGCACTACGGCGATTTTGTGCATCATGCTGACATATTTCTGCCAGAGCATCATGTTCCCCACCATTTTTGCGCTGGCCACGAAAGGGATGCCGCCTGCGGAAGCCAAAATGTCGTCTTCGCTGGTCATCATGGCTATTGTAGGTGGCGCGGTCATGCCGCCCATTGCAGGGCTTTTATCGGGAGTCGGCGGTATGAAAATGGCGCTGATCATTCCGTTGATCTGTTTTTCATACGTCGTTTTTTATGTCGTGAACGGATACCGCATCAAGGTGAAAGTGCTGTAAAACATGTTGCCTGACTCATTAAGGAACCATATTGAAACGAAACTCAACGCCTGCATCTCCGATGTCCGGCCCGTTGCAGGGGGCGATATTCATCGTGCGTACCGATTGCGCAGCGACGAAGGCAAGGAGTGGTTTGTAAAAACCAACACGGCTCCGCTTGCTGCTGCCATGTTTAAAACGGAGGCGCAGGGCCTTGCCTTGCTCGGCGCTTCGCGGGTAATCCGGACGCCCAAAGTATTTACCCACGGTTGTACTGACGACGGGCACGCCTTTCTATTGATGGAATTTATCTCCCCGGGTTATAAAAACCGCCTGTTCTGGGAAAATTTCGGTCGCGCGTTGGCCAACCTGCACGGCAATACCTCGGCGCAGTTCGGGTTCGCGCATGACAACTTTATCGGTTCGCTGCCGCAATCGAACACGCGACATGTTTCCTGGGAAGCATTTTATGCCGAAGAACGCTTGTGGCCGCAAATGCTGCTTGCCTGCGAAAAAGGAGTTTTTGGAAAAGAAGAAGAACGTCAACTGGACGGCCTGTGCCGGAGACTGACCGCGTTATGCCCGAAAGAACCGCCCGCGCTTGCGCATGGCGACTTGTGGAGCGGCAATTTTCTGTGCGATGCAGTCGGCCAGCCTGTGCTGATCGATCCGGCGGCATCGTTTGCGCACCGGGAAATGGACTTAGCAATGAGTAAGTTGTTCGGCGGCTTCGACGACACTTTTTACAAAGCCTATGCGGAGACCTGGCCGCTGGAGGCGGGTTTTGAAAAACGCGTGGAAGTGTACCAGTTGTATTATTTGCTGGTGCACGTGAATTTGTTTGAGGGTGGGTATGTGGAACAGGTGCGGGCGATTTTGAAGAAATGGGCGTAGACCCGAACCCCGGTTTGT
>JAKQJD010000174.1 GCA_029561355.1 Bacteroidota bacterium
AGACGTACAAGCCAACATCGTAGGCTGCCCGAACGGCACCAACGCAGTGGTAGCCGGTGCACTGGCCACGGAAACCAACAACACGATCGACCAGGTGTCGGTAGAGTTGACGGGAAGTCCGAACCTGAACCTGGCACAAACGGTTGACGGAGCATACGCGTTCAACAGTGTACCGCAAGGCGCAAACCTGACGGTAACACCGACGAAAGACGACAACCCGCTCAACGGGGTAACCACCTATGACCTGGTGCTGATCTCGAAACATATCCTGGGTCTGGAGCCGCTGAACACGCCGTACAAAATGATCGCTGCTGACGCCAACCGCTCCGGCTCGATCACGACGTTCGACATCGTGGAATTCCGCAAACTGATCCTGGGCATTTACAACGAACTTCCGAACAACACATCGTGGAGATTTGTAGAAAGTGCCTACACGTTCCCAAGCCCAGCCAATCCGTTCCAGACACAGTTCCCCGAAAACATCGCCATCCAGAGCCTGACATCCGATCATATGGATGAAGACTTCACGGGTGTGAAAATCGGTGACGTAAACGGTTCGACGATTGCTAACAGCCTGCAAACGGCTGACGAGCGCACTTCGGCTACGATGTTGTTCGACGTTCAGGACCGCGCTGTGAAAGCAGGCGAAACCTTCACGGTGAACTTCAAAGGCACTGAACGCGTACAAGGCTACCAGTTCACGATGAACTTCGCTGGTCTGGAAGTCCTGGACATCGCCGGCACAGGTGACATCAAAGCAGAAAACTTCGGTGTATTCGAAGGCGTGCTGACTACTTCGGTAGACGGGTTCGACAACGAATTCGCAGTAACGTTCCGCGCTTCGAAAGCAGGCCAACTGTCCAACATGCTGGGCGTATCCAGCCGTATCACGAAAGCAGAAGCATACAGCCTGGCAAACAACCGCCTGGACGTAGCATTCCGCTTCAACGGTGCGAGTGGTTCTACGATCTCCGGTGTTGGTTTCGAACTGTACCAAAACCAGCCTAACCCGTTTGTGAACAAAACATTCATCGGTTTCCACCTCCCAGAAGCAACCAGCGCAACGCTGCGTATCTTCGACGAAACGGGCCGCATGGTGTTCTCGCAAAACGGTGCGTTCGCGAAAGGTTACAACACCATCAGTGTTGACCGTGCCCTGTTGAATACCACAGGCGTACTGTACTACACGCTGGAAACTGCAACCGACAGCGCAACGAAAAAAATGATCCAGTCCAAGTAAGATAAAAACAGGGAGTGATCGCGGTTGAAAGACTGCGATTACTCCCCCTGTTTGTTTTCACTTGAAGACGATAAGAACAAAAAAGCGGCGCGAGCCTGCCGTAGAAGAATCGCTAGGAATCGATTTTAACATACTTTAAAATCGGTTTTTGGGATGGCCTCTCTCCTAAAGTTGGAGGGGGGCTTTTTTTATTTAGAAGTGAGAGGTGAGAGGGTGAGAAGTGAGAGCCGACTTCGATTACACCGCTTCGCTTTAGAGGGTGAGAGAGGTGAGAGAGTGAGAGCCGACTTCGATTACACCGCTTCGCTTTTTAGAGGTGAGAGAGTGAGAAGTGAGAGCCGACTTCGATTACACCGCTTCTCTTTAGAGGGTGAGAGAGGTGAGAGGTGAGAACGAAACACCAGACACCAAATACCAAACACTACAGAATGTCCTACCTTCGCGGTCCGAATTCATATAGAACAATTCACCATCCATCAGAATACCTGATAAAGGGCCATGCGAGATATTACTGACTTAATAGGACGGATCTTTTTATCCGCCATCTTTCTGTTTGAAGCATTTGACACGATGCTTTACTTCGACAAAACCAGGCTGACCATGGAGCAATATGGCCTTACCTCCAACCAGGATTTCCTGTTGTACAGTACCGTTTTCCTGTTGCTGGCCGGCGGACTAATGGTACTCCTGGGATACAGGTCCACGCTGGGCGCCCTGATGTTGCTGATGTACTGGGTACCCGTCACGTTTATGGTGCACGACTTCTGGCACGCCCCCAAAGATCAGATGCGGATGCAAAGCATTCTATTTATGAAAGATATCGCTATCATCGGCGGTTTGCTGATGGTGGTGGGAAAGGGTAGCGGACGATACAGTATGCGCAGGCTGCTGGCGACTACCCGGGTAAATTAACTGCCCGAAACCACACGTTCCAACAAACAAGAGGAGCCATCCCGGATTCGGGATGGCTCCTCTTGTTTGTTGAGCGTGATTAGTTTTGATGGAATTGATTGTCAATGTTTTATGAAACTAAAACACTAGGCACATCCCTTGTGTTTATAACGGACTTCACAAAGCACATAGCAAAAGCCAGGGGCAGCGTGTCCTCCTGAGCGCAGCGAAGGATCTAACATCACCTCGAATTCATGGTAATGTTAGATCCTTCGCTGCGCTCAGGAGGACACGCTGCCCCTGGCTTTTGCAATGAATGAAAGAAGCACCTGATGCCTCAACGCTGCAACTGCTTGCAACTGACTTCGCACTGCCAACTTCGCACTTCGCACTGCCGACTTCGCACTTCCTTATTCTTCGTTGTCAAAAAACACCTTGTAGTACTTCTTGCCTTTATCGTCGTCAAAACCGCGTTCGATCAGGTCCCGGCGGCCATGCACGTACAGGTGAAAGTTTTTATCCAGTTTGATAACACTTTTAAACACCTTGAATTCCTTTTTCACGGCCTGCCCGCTGATGTCGAACTGGTCTTCCAGCGGAACGGCGTAGGCTTTTGAATATTCGTCGCGGAATTCACGGAACGCTTCCCGCTGCTCTTCTTCGGGAAAAAGGCTGTTGGTGAAATCTTCCATTTCAAACTGCTCGTTGTCCTTGAAATAATCGCCCGAGCGGTTGAGTGCGTCGATGGTTTCCGTGCGGTCCATGCCGAACTTGAACGGCGCTTTCTGCGTGATAAACTCGCCGGTGAGGTTGATATAGTGGCGGGTGTTGAAATAATTGTCCTCGATGGGGCGCAGGCGCAGGAACTCGTCTTTCCAGAAAGAGCGTTCGTCGCGTTTGCTCACCGAATCGATGGCGCAGATGCGGTAGCCTTCCGCTTCGTCGAGTTGGAAAATAAGCGCGGCCACTTCGGGTTTGCCGGTGGGGATACCTTCGATGATGTTCAACGCGAACGACTCGGCCGTCCGGTCGGTTTTCAGAAATGCGTCTTTCGACTGGATTTTCCAAAGGCCGATAGCCGAAACAGGCTCGCCCTGTAGCATGAGGTCTTCGAAATGCGCCACAAAAAACTCGCCACCCTGAATTTTGGGCGCCTCCGTATGTTCGTACAACTGCTGGGCAAGTTTGGCAACCTCCTCGTTCATCGTTTCCGGATCCTGAAAAATAGCCATACAACGCTGATAAACCTGGTGGTGGCTCACGTCTTCTTCATGGTGGAAATAAAAGAACTCCTCTGTCTTCTCAAAAGGCTTGAGGAAGGCCGTCAGCAGCATTTCTTCCGCAACGGCATGCAACGGCACCAGCGTTTGTTTTGGAATGGATACGCCTTCAAAACGGTTTTTATTGCCCACCCAGGTGGCTGCGAAACGGGTCAGGCGGGCTGCGGAAAAATCAAGCATCCGGGTTTATTTTAGTGATGAACAATGAGAGGGATTGATGAACTTTGCGGCGACAAAAGTAAGCGTGTTCAAAAAATATATACCACATTTGAAACGGAATGTTGAAAATATTCGGCAGCCGGAGCGCGCGCACCCAACAATATGAAGATTGCCGTTAATACCCGTTTCCTGTTACCCGGTCAGTTGGAAGGCTTCGGATGGTACACACACGAGATAATGCGCAGGATGGTGCTCCGGCATCCGGAAGATACGTTTATCTTTCTATTCGACCGGAAATACGACCCGGCTTTCGTGTATGCGCCTAATGTAAAGCCGATTGTGGTGCCGCCGCCGGCCCGGCATCCCATCCTGTTCCGGATCTGGTTCGAGTGGATGTTACCCCGGATTTTCCGCAGGGAAAGGCCGGACGTGTTTTTTTCCCCCGATTCTATCTGTAGCCTCTCGTCGGACGTACCCACCCTGATGACCTGCCACGACCTCGTGCCACTGCATACGCCCGAACAACTGGCGGCCCGGCACCGGAAATATTACCTGACGTTTTTACCCCGCTTTTTAAAACGGGCCGACCATATCCTCACCGTTTCGGAATACGTACGGCAGGATATCGTGCAAACCTGCCACATCGATCCTGCAAGGATATCGACCGTGTACAATGGATGTCGCGATATTTTCAAGCCCTTACAAGACGCTGAAAAACAAAAGGTTAGAGATCGATTCAGCGGAGGGGCATCCTACTTTTTTTATACAGGCGCTATTCATCCCAGGAAAAACATACCGCGCCTCATCCGTGCGTTCGATCAATTCAAAGCGGAAACCGGCGCGCCTGTGCAGATGCTGCTTGCCGGCCGTTTTGCCTGGCAAACGGGCGAAGTGCGCAGCACGTACCAGGAGGCGAAACACCGGGCCGATATCCATTTCCTGGGATATGTAAGTGAACAGGATCTGGCCGATCTTACGGCTTCGGCGCTGGCCGTCACCTACGTATCGCTGAATGAAGGGTTCGGCCTGCCCGTGCTGGAGGCCATGTACTGCGATACGCCCGTGCTGGCTGCGAATACCAGTTGTCTGCCGGAAATAACGGAAGATGCCGCCCTGCTGGTCGACCCGTTTTCGGAGCCGGCCATTGCTGCCGGTATGAAAAAACTATACGCCGACCCCGATTTCGCCCGGTCGCTGGTGGAAAAAGGCAGGCTGCGTCGCATCCGTTTTAGTTGGGATGCGGCGGCGGATCAGATTTATGCCCTGCTGCAACGCGTTGTTGATTTAAGATTTCCGATTACATGATTTAAGATTTAAGATTTCATCAAACGCTTGGATTTGCTTGAAAGAAGGGAAGCAAGGAGATAACAGTTGGCAAAACACCATGTTTCTTCATTAGACTTTACCAAGTCTCCCTATCAAAAATCGTAAATCACAATCGTAAATCTTAAATCATGTAATCGGGAATCGTAAATCAACTACGGTTCCTGGGCCCCAGGGCCGCCCTGATCACTTTCAGGTATTGCGGCAGTACTTTGTCGTTGCTGAATTTTTTCACGGCTTTGTAGCGGCTGTAACGGCTCATGGCGAGTTGTTCGGCCCGGCTGAGTTGAATAAACTGAAGCATCGCCTCGGAAAGGGCTGCCGCATTTTCGGAGGGTACAATAAACCCGTTGATACCGTCTTCCACCGTGTCGCGGCAACCCACGCTATCGGTCGTAATGACCGGTTTTCCCATAGCCATTCCTTCCAGCAGCACACGTGGCATACCTTCCCGGTAAGAGGGCAGTACGATGGCGCTGGCTTCGGTAATAAACGGCCTTACGTCTTCCGTGTAACCCAGGTACTCGATGTGCTGGCTTTCGATCCACGATTGTAGTTCCGTGGCCGCTATGGAAGCCGGATTGCCCTCATCGGTACTTCCTAAAATCTGGAAACGCACCCCGGGCGCCACCTGCTTGACCAGCGACGCAGCATGTACGAATTCCCGGATGCCCTTGTCGCTCAACAAACGGCCGATAAACAGAAAAATGTAATTAACCGGCTGGGAAACCACCGTAGGCTGGAAATAACCGATATCGATGCCGGTGCCCATGATGACGGTGGTCTTTTGTTGCCTGACCGCCTTGTGCAGAATAAACTCGCGCTGGTCGTCGTGATTTAAAAAAATCACCTGTCGCACAAAACGAAAAGCCAGCCGGTACAGCAGAAAAATAAAACTTCGGAAAATGGCCGGCGCCGTCGCCGTATATCCGTGGCCTTCCACGCTGGCAATAGCAGGAATACCCGCAATACGCGCTGCAAAACTGCCGAAGATGTTGGGTTTAACCGTGTAACAAATCGCCAGATCGGGCTGCTCGGCGCGCATCAACGCCGTCAATTCTATAAAACTGCGCAGGTTATTGCTGATAGAAAGCCCTTTTCGCGTGAGGTGCACCAGGGGAATGAAGCGGATGCCCGGAAGTTCGATGAGTTTCGATTCATACCCGTCCGGCGGCGCCGTACACACGATTTCGTAACCTTCCGACACCAATAACGCAATCAGGGAACGACGAAAGTTCCATATATTCCATGCAGTATTGGCGACCAGTAGGATTTTCACGAGCGAAGGGTAACGCGTTGTATTTTGGGACGCAAAGTAAAACGATCTGCGCTCGCCCGGTTGCGAACTTTTAAAACGCGCCCAAAAAAAATCCCAGATTTTGCCCGTCCGGGAAAAATCTGGGATCACACAAACCCTGGTGGGGGTTGCGAATAATTTTTATGCGGCGGCTAATCTGCCGGCAGCCATATTGGAAGCCGGACCTGGACTGCTCGCCAGTTCTGCAATATCGTCAGGCGTGTACTGCTGTTCTACGAGATCATACACTTCGAGTACCTGATCCCGTGTGATGGAAGGGAACTCGTTCAGAAACTCATTGACGCTTACGCCGATGCGCAGAAAGTCGTAAAATGTTTCAATTCTGATGCGGGTGCCGGAGAAAACAGGTGCACCATCCTGGATTTCGGGGTGGACTGAAATGGAAGAAAGCCGATTCATGCCGCTGCTGTTGATTAGTGTGTAAGAAGATAACCAGATTGGGATATTGGAAATCATCATGGATTAAATATTCGAAATGAATACAGTGGCGAATATAGTCAATGTTCGGAATGCACAAGTTTTAACATGAAAAAAAAATATAAAATCAGGTTTTTCCCTGATAAGGCGCCGACTGCTAATCAGTACTTGTACGGATAAACGGAGGGAGCGGCGGGAATTTCACAGGGAAAGGTGGAAAGACAAAAAGTAAAATTTTTTGATAGGGCGTACCCGAATTTGGGTATAATTGTGAATGAAGGGGTTTTTAGCGGTAGGAGGGCTTTCAGGCCGTCGGGAGCAGGGACATTTATGTGCCGCTACATATCTACTTCAGGCGCCATGAATGGCGCCTTCCCGACGGCTTGAAAGCCATGCTACCACGCCGGCCTTACAAAAACTGCTCTCCGGTTTCCGCCTTCACCAGCGCTGTCACCTGCTTGATTTCCTGTTCTTTCGATTTCGGGTAAATCAGCAGCACGTCGTCGGTATCGACAATAATATAGTCCTGAATGTCCTTGACGACCACCAGTTTGCCCTTCGGCGCCCGGATGAGGCTGTTGTGGGTGTCGATGGCCAGCACGTTGCCCTGTAGCGCATTTTCCTGATCGTCTTTGGGGCATTCCGCGTACAAACTGGCCCAGGTACCGAGGTCGGACCAGCCGAACTCCGCAGGAACCGTAAAAACATTGGTGGCTTTTTCCATGATGGCAAAATCCACTGAAATATTGGGCGTGGTGGGGTAAAATTCCTCGATAAAGGCTTTTTCTGCCTCGGTATTGTACATGTCCAGACCTTTCTGGAAAATCTGGTAAATGTCCGGCGAGTGGATTTCATACGCCGACAATACGCTGCGCAGGTGCCAAACAAATATGCCGGCATTCCAGAGGTATTCACCCGATTCCAGAAATTGCTGCGCGATTTCCAGGCTGGGTTTTTCGGTGAAACGCAGCACTTTCCGAACGTGTTCGTCAGCCGCTTCGCCAAACTGGATATAGCCGTAGCCGGTATCCGGGCGGGAAGGCTCCACGCCCAGCGTGACGAGCGCATCCTGTTCCCGGGCAAAATCGATGGCGTGCCGGATTTTTTCCAGGAAAACCCGCTCTTTCAGAACGATGTGGTCGGCCGGCGTGATGACGAGCGTGGCATCGGGATTGAGCGCGGCCAGTTTGAAAGCCGTATAGGCCACGCAGGGCGCGGTGTTGTTGCGGCTGGGTTCGCAAATAACCTGGTTATCCGTCAGTTCAGGAATTTGTTCCTGCACCAGATCCTTGTAAACGGAATTGGTGACGACGAAGATGTTTTCTGCCGGGCAAATGGGCAAAAAGCGTTCAAAAGTGAGGCGCAGCAGGCTTTTGCCGGTGCCGAGCATGTCCAGAAACTGTTTGGGGCGCGCTTCGCGGCTTCCCGGCCAGAACCGGCTGCCGACGCCTCCCGCCATGATGGCTACGTAGGTATGGTTGGGCATTTTATTAATGGTTGATGTGTATTTGAGGATACGAGGAATTGAGGATGTAAGGATGTGATATGCGGTGGTTTGTTTATAAATCGTTCAAATTTCTCTCTAAACCTGTATTCAGGGTGCAAATGTAAACAGGGAATCCGTTCCTGAAAAGCAACAGGAACAATACGAAGGATAGAAGCCCGAAAAGATCAAAAAGTTAAACTGAAACCGATGCGATTACCAAGTACTGGGCGCAGACAGACATCGCGTTCGTTTTTGAAATCCGGTACTGTCGAGAGGGCAGGGCTGTTGTACTGCGTGACCATGTTTTGTAAATGCCAGTCGGCTTTGCGTCTCGATTCATTACCTGCGTGAATGAGCACGAAGCCTGTTATTAAAAAACCTATTGTACCGACGCCCCATCGCTGGCTTTCGGCATTGTTGTCGTTGACATTCCCTCCTGCCTGGTATTTTCTCAGGCCGGATGCAATCCAGCCCAGGCCGCACGCGATGGCGGAATATTCGCTCAGCATAGCGCCGGTGAAGTATATATTGACGGCAATCCTCGTACGTCGGTATTGTCGAAAACCCTCGTACGCAGCCGAATCGGCCTTCATCACCGGCCTTAAATTTTTACCCAGATAACCGATTTTCCGCCACTTTTCTTCGGGCACTGTCCGGAAAAACCTCCATCGCCCGGCATCCTTTTTTGTGCCTGGTTTTCCGGCGGTTACTGTAGATTTTGAAGAACGTTTGCCGACTTCCAGTTGACCGGATTGCGCTGCTACGGCGAAATGAAGAAACAAAAGACAAAGGAAAGTGGTCAAGATGCGCATTGTGATGGAAACATTTGGTGGGATATGGAAGGGCGTTTGTTTGTCTATTTTTGTAAAAAACCTCAATTCGGTCGCAAATGCAGCCCCACTCCTACACTATTCCCGGTACTTGAAAATCCGATATGCAACGACCAGCCATTTTCCGAGGGGAAAGGCACTGCCGAGAGTCGGTGATCATTGTACCGGTTAATCAGATTCACCAATTGAAAGCGTGATTTTTTTCGGAAATACCCGGCGGCTATAGAGAAGCCAATCGTTGAAACCATGGAGCCGAGCATAACATATTGTGCACTGTTATTATGTTCGGGCTTTATGCCACCCGGATATTCTTCCAGCCTTGAAAGGGCATAACCTATACCCGCGATAGAGCATGTGATGACAGAAAGCACTCCACCGGTAACACACGCACCTACTCTCGTTCTGTTTTTTTTAAATCGCCAAAAATCTTCTGTTAACGACAAATCACTTATATACAGATCGGTCAACTTGCTAGCGCCTCCTCCCAAAGGTTGCCATTTCATCGTAGAATCCGTACGAAAATACAGGGCTCCAATTGTAGCGCTATCCAGGTGAATTAATTTAACGGGTGCGTGAAGGCCTTGTCCCCTTTTACCGATTTGCAGAACAGGGTGGAACGATTGGCATACAACATGAGCCCCTAAAAGGCAAATGCAGCAGCAGGTTAGGAAAAAACGTATCATTTGGAAAAGCAATTTTGTGGGGAATATCTACCCAAAGAAACGAAAAACCGACATACTTCGCTGAAAGATACGTTTACTAAACTTTAAAAGTTTAGTAAACGTGGCCACCCGAACACCAGGAATTCAGTGCGGGCACAATCGGAGACCAACGCCGATGGAATTACCACCAGTGGACAAACCGAGTCTTAATGACCAGTTTTTCTGGAGTGGCGGGGTCATGGAAAGAAGTGGGTCATTATACCGGTTGATGATGCGAATCAGTTGGCGATTGGCTTTTTTACGAAGTTTCACAGCAATGATGGCAAATCCCGTTCCGGCAATAAAACTGCCCAGCGCTACATATCCGAGGGTTTTATCTCGGTCGTACATGGTTGTAGAGGTTGCTGATGGCGGAATTTCACCCAGGCCCGAGAGTACATAACCCAAAAATGAAAGTGCAGCGCAACTATACATGATGGGCGCGCCGATCACCATTTGCACGGCCACAAACTTCGTATTTTGAAACTTCAGGAATCGTTTTTTCATGGAAGGATCGTAATCCATATAAGGCCTGAGCGGGCGGGCATACAGTCCGAGTGGTTGCCATTTGGCCATTGAATCAGCCCGGAAATGAATTGAATAGATTTTTTTGATGGAACTATCCAGTTGAATCGGGGTAATCGGGGAATGATACTTCCTCCCGCGTTTTCCCATTTCCAGAAATGGACGGGTAGACTGGCCCGCTGCATGAAACGCAAGCAGGCACAAAGTGAAAAGCAGCAGGAACGAGCGTATCATATGGCAGGGCAATTTTGTGAAGAATATCTACCCAGGGAAACGAAAAAACGCCATGCAACGCTGTGTTGCTCAACGTTAGCAGCCCCGTTAAAGCGCCGGAATTCGAAGCCTCTGAATGAAACGGTCAACTCTACGCACTCTCACTTCTCACCCTCTCACCTCTCACTTCTATAAACTGTCCTTCACCGCCGCATACACCCCCCGAATCCCTTCTTCCAGCCCGATCTTCGCTTTCCAGCCAAAACCATGTAACTTGCTCACATCCATCAGTTTACGCGGTGTGCCGTCAGGTTTGCTCAGGTCGTGCTCGATGGTACCGGTGTAGCCCACGATGCGCTGCACCATTTGCGCCAGTTCGAGGATGGATACGTCCTCGCCGACGCCGATGTTCACCAGCCCGGGTTCGTTGTAGTTTTCCATGAGGTAAAAGCAGGCGTCGGCCAGGTCGTCGGCATGCAGGAATTCGCGGCGCGGCGTACCTGTGCCCCAGATCGTGACGGACGGCGCGCCGGCCCGTTTCGCTTCATGGAAACGGCGGATCATGGCCGGCAGCACGTGGCTGTTTTGCGGGTGGTAGTTATCGTTGGGGCCGTACAGATTGGTCGGCATCACCGACACGAAATTACAGCCGTACTGCGAGCGGTAGGCGTCGCAGAGTTTGATGCCCGCGATTTTGGCGATGGCATAGGGTTCGTTGGTGGGTTCCAGCAGTCCGGTGAGCAGGCTGTCTTCCTGAAGGGGCTGGGGCGCCATTTTCGGGTAGATACAGGAAGACCCGAGGAACATCAGTTTTTGTACACCGTTGCGGTAAGCCGCTTCGATGACGTTGGCCTCGATCATAAGGTTGTCGTACAAAAACTCGGCCCTGTAGGTATCGTTGGCAACAATACCACCCACTTTAGCCGCTGCCAGGAAAACATAATCGGGGCGCTCGCGTTCAAAAAAGGCATTAACGGCCGACTGGTTCCGGAGATCCAGTGTTTTTGAATCTGCCGTAATAAAATGTTGAAACCCGGCTTGTTGTAATCGTCTTAAAATGGCCGAACCCACCATTCCCCGGTGCCCGGCAACGTATATTTTTCGATCTTTGTCCACGCTTTCGATACAAATTTTATGAATAATATAGCAAAGGTATCTATTCGCCTACTACAAACCTCAAATCATGATTAAACTCCTTTACTTGCATTTCTCCCCGTATTTTTGCAAAAAAAATACCATGCGCCTCCTTTGGTTATTTCTTGTTTTCGTGTGCTTTTCCCGGCTCGCCCAGGCCCAAATGGTAAACGGCGCCGATACCCTGTACGGGAACGAATGGATCAAATACCAGAACCAGTACCTGCGCATCAAGGTTGCGGCCGACGGGGTATACCGGATTCCGCAGCAGCAGTTGACCGCCGCCGGTTTTCCTGCCGGTTCGGTGCCCGCCTCCGCGTTGCGCCTGTACCGCTACGGCGCGCAGGTACCCGTTTTTACGAGTACGGAGAATACCTTGTCGGACGGAGATTTTGTGGAGTTCTGGGGTGAAAGCAACAAAGGCGCTATCGACCGGTATCTGGCCGACAACCCCGATGCGGCCCTGCTCAATCCGCAGTACAGCCTGTTCAACGACACCGTCATTTATTACCTCACCTGGAACGACGATACCGCACCGCTGCGCATGGCTACCGCGCCGAACAACCTGACCAACCTGCCGCAAAAAACGGAATGGTGCTGGTTCGATGCAGTACAAGTATATGATAATCAGTATTTTAAGCGGGAGATCAGTGAGGATATCACCTATTCCTGGTATGATGGCGATGGCTGGGGCCGGGCGATTTCGAACGGCACGCTGACACAGAATTTGCCGGATATGTATATGGCGGGTCCGCCTGCCACCCTGCGTTTCCGCAATGCTTACCAGCGTGACGATCAGCATGAAGTCCACATTGAGGCCAACGATTCGCTGATTGTCGATGAAACGCATAGCGGTTTTCGCATCGTGCAATACACGTCCACCTTGCCCAATAGCCGGCTCAACGGCCACCTGGACCTTAAAATCGACGTCACCCACAGTGCAAATCTCCCGGGTACGGTCATCGCCGGAATGAACGTGCGTTACTCACGTTCCATGACCTTTGGAAATGCCGCCCTCGCTTCCTTCGCGCTCGATGCCAGTCCTTCGGGCCATTACCTGGAAATCGGCGGATTCAACGCTACAGGCGCCGCGCCGGTTTTGTACGACCTCAATTCCCGCGAACGCTGGGAAACGAGTGTAGAAGGCGGCGTGATCAAGGTGTTTTTACCGGCCGGCACACAGCCGCGCAAACTGGTTTTGTTTCATCCTGCGGCCGGCGTTTCGTCCGTTCCGGCGCTTTCCGTCAAGAATTTCCGGAATCTTTCGCAGGATAATGCCGGATTTACCATCATCACCTCGACTGCTCTGTTCAACGACCCGACAGCAAACGGCGCCAATCAGGTGCAGGCCTATGCCGATTACCGCGCGGGCACCGACGGTGGCAACTACACCACCAGCGTGATCGACATTGAGGAATTGTACGAGCAATTCGGTTACGGCATCCGGTTTCACCCCATCGCGATCCGAAATTTCTGCCATTATGCCGATAAGAACTGGCCGAATGCAAAACACGTCCTGCTGATTGGTAAAGGCTTGAATAGCAATGTGTTCCGTAAAACCGCCGAGCAACAAAACAATTTTCAAAAACTGTTTTTTTTACCCAATTTCGGCGTCATCGGCACCGACTTGCTGTACGTCATGCGGGGCGCCCACCTGGAAAGCCCCATCCTGACCATCGGCCGCCTGGCAGTCACCAAGCCGTTCGAAATAAAGAATTACCTGGACAAGGTAGTGGAGCACGAGCAATTGCTTCATTCCGACCAGTCTATCGAAAACAAATTGGGTTTTAAACGCTTTCTGCACATCAGCGGCGGCCAATCGCCTGAACAGCAATCCATTGCCGGGTATGTACAGGGCATGAATAACGAAATCAGCTCCGGAATGATCGGCGCTTCGGTGCAAACGTTGTACAAAACCTCGAACGACCCGATTCAGCAACCACCGTTCGACCAGATTTCGGAAGCCACGCAGGCCGGCATTTCCACCTGGATGATTTTCGGCCACTCTTCACCCTTCGTGGTGGACTACGATATCGGTTCGCCGGAACATTTCAAGAACAAGGGCAAATATCCGCTCATGATGGTGCTGGGATGCTTTTCCGGACAATGTTCGAATACGGACAAAGGGTTGGGTGAAAGCTTCGTTTTGGAACGGAATAAAGGCGCCCTGGCTTACCTGGCGCCGGTGAATTACGGATTTACCGACGGACTTAATACGTACGGCCGCACCTTTTACAACCGTATGGGAAATGCCGACTACGGAAAAAGTCTGGGCGAAATCATAAACGGCACGGCAGACACGCTGATCCATCACAATGCATCGACTTCTACGCTGATCGCTGTGTTGCACCAGTCGCAGTTACAGGGCGACCCGGCGGTTCACCTCCACCAGGCGCCCGGTCCCGATTTCGTCATCGACCCGGCAACTGTAACGGTGGCGCCCAATCCGGTCAGTATCGAACAGGCCACTTTTCACGTCAACTTCGACCTGGCCAACCTGGGAAAAAGAGTTGGCGGCAACCTGACACTGCAATACGCCATGCAAAATGCCGGCGATACCCTGCGGATCATAAAAACCGTGGAAGTACCTGCCCCGGATTTCCGCAACCAGGTCAGCGTGGAGTTGCCGACACAGGGTATCAAAGCCGGTTTCGGCCGCCTGTTCGTAAGCATCGATCCGGCTATGGCTGTGGAAGAATGGCCTTCCGCAGCCGAGTTCAACAACGACCTGACGGACGCATCGGGCGAAAAAGGTATACTTCTGTATTTTTATGCGGATGATATTCAACCGCTTTACCCACCCGATTGCAGCATCGTTTTTGGGGAAAAAGCGGTGTTGCATGCTTCCACCCTCTCTCCGCACGCTTCCGCTTTACGTTTTCTCTTCGAGATCGACAGTACCGAAACGTTTAGCAGCCCTGTCCGGCAGCAATACGCCATGTTTTCCGAAACGGGCGCGCTGAACTGGACGCCGGAAATCCCTTTAAAAGACAGTGTGGTGTATTACTGGCGGGTAGCGCGCGACAGTCTGGTGAATGGGCTTATCCCCTGGCATACGCGCTCTTTTACCTACATTCAGGGCAGCCGGCCGGGATGGACGCAGTCGGACAACGGGCAGTTTGAGCAGGATTCGCTGTTGCAACTGGACATAAAAACCTCGGGCGACCTGTTCGCTTTTACCAATAATACCGCTCAAATCCGGTACACCCTCGGGTATCTGCAATACAACCCGCTCATCCCGACTGTGGCCAACAGTTACAACGAAGGCGCCATCACGCATTATCAGTGGGCGGGTGTAAACAGGGTTTACAACCAAGTCGCCGTCATGGAACTCGATCCGCTTACCGGCAGGGTCATCAAAGCGCCGCCGGGAGTTCCCAATAATCCCCAGACGGAAGCGCCGGCACTTTTCCGTGTGTACGACACCAAGGATTCAATCGAGCGGATAAGACTGATGGATTTTCTGCAAAACGGCCTGACACCCGGCGCTTACGTGTTGTTCATGACCGTGTACGACTACGTCGATCAGCAAGGTTATGCACCCGGAAAATGGGCCATGGATTCTGTTTCATCGGGAAGAAACCTGTTTCAGGTGCTGGAAAGCCTCGGGGCGCAAAAAGTGCGTTCGCTGGCCGATGGAGCACAGCCACCGCATCCTTATGCATTTTCATTCCGGTACCAGGGCGGCGGTTTTGAACCTTCCGATACGATCGTTTATTTCAGGGACACGTTAACGACTGTGCGACGCAATTTTCCGGCGATCTGGATGACCGGTTCGGCAGAAACGCAGGTAATCGGCCCGGCCCGGAATTGGCACGAGGCATTATGGCAAAAAGGAGGGAAAGACGATCCCACCGAGCAATTCCGTATTTCCGTACTGGGGGTTCGGGAAAACCGGCCGGATACGTTGCTCTATCAGGATATGGAGGGAACGAAAATTAAACTCAATATGGTGGATTCAAAGGAATTCCCCTACCTGAAACTGAGATATGAAGTGCTGGATACTACTTTTCATACGCCCGTTCAACTCCATTCCTGGTGGGTGTATTACGACGGGTACCCGGAAGGCATGCTGAATCAGCGGCTGAGCGAATGGCATGCCGATACGCTCGCACAAGGCGATTCCATGCGCGCTACCTTGTCTTTCCGCAATATATCCTGGTACGATATGGATTCGCTGCTGGTCCGTTACCAGATACAGGGTCCGGCGGGTCAAACGACCGTGCTGCAAAAGCGCTTGCAGGGCTTGCCGGCAGGCGACTCCATTTCCACGTCCCTGCGGCTGCCGACCAACTCTATGAACGGCCCGCAACGGCTTTCCATCGACGTCAATCCCGACAACGACCAGCCCGAACTGCACCACTACAACAACGTCGGATTCCGAAGTTTTTACGTAGGGCGCGACCGGCGAAATCCGCTGCTCGACGTAACGTTCGACGGGATTTACATCATGGACGGCGACCTTATTTCACCCAAACCGAACATTCTCCTGACCCTGAAAGATGATAACCCGTACCTGGGCATGCAGGATACCACTACTTTTTCCCTCACCCTGACGGAACCGGACGGGCTGGTACGGCAAATTGCGTGGAATGACCCGGAAGTGCTGTTTTTCCCGGCCGATGCCACAAACCTGCCGCAGAAAAACCGCGCCCGCCTGGAATGGCGACCTGTATTTACCAAAGACGGCGACTATATCCTGACGGCCAACGGCCGCGATGCGAGTGGCAACTTATCGGCGGCACTCGATTATGCGGTCAATTTCCGTGTGATCACCCGTTCCTCCATTTCAAACGTGCTGAATTACCCCAATCCTTTTTCCACCTCCACCTGCTTCGTGTACACGCTGACGGGTGCGGAAACGCCGACCTATTTTAAAATACAGATCATGACGGTCAGCGGTCGGGTCGTGCGGGAAATTACCACCGCCGAATTCGGATCCTTGCAGGCGGGCACCCACTTGAGCAATTTCTGCTGGGACGGCCGCGATGAATTCGGCGACCAGTTGGCCAACGGCGTTTACCTGTACCGGGTGGTAGCGAAAAAAGCGGACGGAACGGATTTCGAAGCTTTCGAACAGAACAACATCGACGGATTTTTTAAACATGGTTTCGGGAAAATGGTGCTGATGCGGTAGGGAGGTGTCACCGCAATCCGATCTGACGCAGCATGACGCCGTTGTATGCGATGATGCACAATACCTGCATGCTGACGTTTACCGTTATCAGCGTGTACAGGGCCATGCCTTGTGCAGCCAGCAGCACTGTTATTCCAAAAACAAGCGTAAACAGCAAAGTAAAACCGAAAAACAGCCGCTGTTTACCCAACACAAAAAATCCCATACTTGTCGGACTGCTCAAAAAGCGGAAAAGCGCTACCACGGCCAGCAGGCGGGCAAATTGCCCCGCTTCGGTCCATTCGGCGCCGAAAATCAGGCGAAACAATTCGGGACCGAACAATAAAACGGGTAAAAAGAACGCCAGCCCGGCAGGCAGCCATTTTTTCCAATAAACCCAAACGACGCCTGTGGAAAATTTCGCCGTGTCGTGCAAATCCTGAAAATGCCGCAGGTTGTACTGGCTCATGGCGCTCTGAATAAACGACAAAGGCAGGTTGCACACGCGGGCGGCCATAAAAAAAGCCGCTGTGTAAACAGGAGCGTAATAAGCGGAAATAAGTAAAATCATGCCCTGTTCGCTCAGGCTGAGCAGAAAGTTACCCATGGACAAATAGGACATGGACGGAAGGTGTTTCCGGATCAGTTGCCGCCAGTTTCCGGACGGTAAACTTGCGTCCTGCACCGATTCGGTTGTCACCCACAACAGCGCGGGCAATAAATTCCCGGCCAGCAGGGCCCACAACAAACCCTGCTCTCCACTGAGGAAATACAGGATCAAACTACCCGGATAAGCAATCAGCATACCCGCGATACGCAATCGGTTCACCTGCCGGTAGGCGCGTTCGCTCAACTGCCAGGCTACAGCCATTTGTTGCACGCCGTGGCTCGCTAAGACACTGAATACCAATAGGTTATTTCTTTCTAAAAACAAGCCGAAGCCATATGCTATTCCCCATGCAATGGCCGAAAACATCAAATGGGCGAACAACCCCAACCGCAACAACCGCCGTTTTTCAGCCACATTCCGTTCCTGCATCAGTGACATATCCGTTCGCAATTGCGAAAACGACCATACGAACGTCACAAACGCTACACAGGTGCTCCACTGGCCGATCGCCCCGGCGTTGTACATGCGGCTGATACCCGCCATTCCGGCGAATGCAATGGCCTGCGCTGCGCCGTTTCCGAGCAGCAGGCGGCCGGCGTCGCCTGCTATCATTCCGGAAAACCGCTCCCGGAGCCGTAGGGCGTTTTTTATGTTTTTCAAGCCGGGTCCGGATGATTCATGTTTCTGAAACGCAGCAATTTTGCCGGGTTGCCGGCCACCACCGCATAGGGCGGTACGGCTTCGGTCACCACCGATCCGGCGCCGATGATCGCACCTTCGCCGATGCTGCCCACTTTGGCCAGAATGATCGCATTGTTCATGATTTTGGCATATGCGCCCACCGTCAGCGGGAAAAATTCGATGGGGTTTTCTTCGAAATTCCGGTGCGGCCCGTCCACCGGATGATTGTGCGTGAAAACCCGTACGCCATCGGAAAAATACGCATGATCGCCCACCGTAAGTCCACCCGAATAATCGATGTAAGCATTCCGCCCGATTTCTACCGGATTCCCCAGGTTCAGCGAACTTTGCGCCACCGGATGCGCCGCATACAATCGGGCATATCGTTCCATCACAAGACCCGGTGTACCGTAATACAGCGCGATGATCCGGCGCCGGAACTGCCGCAATCCCGGCAGGCTGAACATCGCCGTATCCCGGACCAGCCAGTACAAGGGGCGCACCAATATTGCTTTGATCATATCTTTACCAGCCGAAACACGCTTTTTGCCTACAAAAGTAAACCGGCCAAACCATAAAATGAAGTTACGAACGGGTTCCGTACCTGCTTTTCCTCCTACAGACGTGCAGCGTGAGGCATTATTGCCGGTTTTTCAGCAATCCTGGTGGCTGGATGCGCTGTGTGGTCCCGATGGCTGGAAGGCGCGTACGCTGCTGGAAAACGAGCGGGGCCCGGCGCTGGTGTGGCCCGTTTACACCAAAAAAACGGGTCCGTTTCACTACCATACGATGCCGCCTCTTACACAACAACTGGAATGGGAATACAGGGAAGCCGAAAGTTACCGATACACCGGCTTTTTTGAAAAAGACAAACGGGCGGTCATGTTCCGGCTCGGTTTGCCCGATACGCCCGGAAACCTTCGGTTGCTGGAAAACTGGGGCTTTGTATGCAAAAAAGGTTTTACCTACCGCATCTCCCGCCCTGCCACCGAAGCGCAAGCCTGGCAGAAAATCAGCGCCACGGCTCGCGCCCGCATCCGGAAATCGGCCGCCACGTTACAGGTGCGTCCCGAAAACGATCCGAACAAACTTTACCCGCTGGTTGTTAAAAGCCATCGCCGCCACGGACTGGGCATGGGTATTTCTTCAGACGTTTGCCGCCGCCTCGTACAGGCTTGTGTGGAAAAAGACCGGGGCGGTATTTTCGTCGCGGAAGATGCCGGCGGGCGGGTACATGCCGCCGCATGGGTGGTGTGGGATGACCGGCGCCTGTATTACCTGCTGGCAGGTATGGACGACGCCATCGAGCAAACCGGCGCCCCGCGACTGCTCATCTGGCACACCATGCAACTGGCTTTTTCAAAAGGGCTCGACTACGATTTTCACGGCGGCATGTCGCCCGAAGTGGGCAGCGTTTATGCCTCCATGGGCGCCGAACCGTCGTTTTATTTGCGGGCCGTTCGTTATCGCCCGGCGTTTCTTGAACAGATTGTCACCACTGCCAAACGCTTTTATGCGCCCAACGATCGCATTTATCACTGACGCAGCCCTGGCAGCGGCGCAGCCCCGCATCCGCTACGTGCTGGATGCTTTGGAACGGCACCCGCTGGCGCCTCCGGGCCTGCAATGCCTGCTGTCGGCCGAAGCGCCACCGGAAGCGGCCGTGGTGTGCTATTACGGAAATGAAAACAGGCCGGCCGGACAGGCTGTTTTTATACCCGCGCAACGGCATTTTTTTTGTTCCCAACCGACCACCCGCATCTCCGCTGCCCTGAATTCGTTTGATTTTCAGGGAAAGGAAGTCCACGCCGTTCAGCCCGATTCGTCGGCTGTGACAAACGCATTTTTTGCAACGGAATCCGGGAAAGGACGCTTCGGTTTCGACTGGCTGGAAACGCTGTTTTTTCACCTGAGCCGCTGGGAAGAATATGCGCCCGCGCCGGAAGAACTCGACGACATCGGTATCATGAAGAGCAGCGCGCAATTACTTCCCCGGCATGGATTGCACCACGTTCCGGTGGCCGACCGGCTCATCGAAGCGGTATTTCGTGCATTACAATTGACTGAAAATAAAATAGTTACAACTTTTTCTATTTCCCACGACGTAGACGACCTGCAGGTGTTCGGCGCAGGATTCCGGTTGCCGCGCTACCTGGCGGGCGTGGCATGGCGACACCGCACCCCACGGAACTGGCCGCGTATCGTTTCGGATTACCTGCAGGTGCGGAGCGGGCGTATGCGCGACCCCGGCGACACTTTCGACTGGCTGCTGCACGCAGGAAAGGCTGCCGAAAAAACCGTTTATTTCGGGACCGGCAACCACAGCCGTTTCGATCATTTCCCGGCGCTGGACGCCCCCCGGCTGAAAGAAGTGCGCGAACTTGCCTTCAAACAAGGTTATAAGGCCGGACTACACCCCGGGTACGAAACCTGGAAAAACCCTGAACTGCTTGAACAACAACGAGGTACGCTGGAAAACTGGCTGGAAATGCCTGTGGTGAAAAGCCGGCAGCATTACCTGCGTTTCGCATTTCCGGAAACAGCCGATGCACTCGAAACGGCAGGGATACAGGAAGATGCCACCCTCGGGTTCCGCGACCGCATCGGATTCCGTGCGGGAACCGGTTTTCCTTTTTACCTCTACTGTTTCCGGGAAGAAAGACCGTACCGGTGGCTGGAAAAACCGCTGATCGCCATGGATTGCGGGCTGGTGCGCGAAAACGGCGGTGATCCGAAGCAGGTGCGCCGCAACTGGCACGATTTTATCACACAGAACGGGGAAGGGACCGCTATTTCGCTGAGCCTGCACAATACCTATCTGTACGAGCAGGACCTGCATGGCATCGATTTCCGCAGCCTGTTCGGCATGGTATTTACCAATCAAAACCACGCCGCATGAAAGGGCTTTTTTACTTCCGCACACACCGAAACGACCCCGCCAACCAGGGTGTTGTAGGAAAATGCGAAGCCTACGTGCAGGCTTTTACCGCACAGGGCATAGACGCCGACGTGATCTGGTACGATGAGGAGGGACTGGTTTTTAATGACCGGAAGATTGTCGTTTCCTTTCCCGGAAACCGAAAAAAATCGGTCGGGCATTTCCTCACGTTTTACCGAAACGGCGACCGCAGACTTGCCCATACCCTGAATTTCAGGGAATACGATTTTATCGTGATCCGGCATATGCCCACGCACCGGGCATTTTTAAAATTGCTGGAAAAGGCCAAAAAAACCAACCCCCGCATCCGGATCATCATCGAATTGCCGACCTGGCCGTACGACGCCGAAATGAAGGGACCCATAGGGAGTTTTATGCTTACCGTCGACCGCCTGTACAGAGCCAGACTCCGGGAATTCACCGACCGGTTTTTGCACTACGGACCGGAGGAAGGGATTTGGGGCGTGCCTGCCATTTTTGTTCAGAACGGGATTTCCGTCGGCCGTATTCCGCCGCCGGTAGCGTTGCGCCCGGAACCGGGTTTGCTGCGTATGACCTTTATCGGCAGCATGGGATACTGGCACGGACTGGACCGCCTGCTGGAGGGCATGCGCATCTTTCTGGACAAAAAAAATGCCGGTACGCAGCCGGCAATACACTTGAAAATACTGGGGAACGGGGCGGAATCGGAAGAGATACGGGCGCTGGTGGCCCGCCTTGGATTGCAGCATCACGTGACGCTGATCCCGCCCAAAAACGGGAAAGAATTCGATGCCCTGATGGCTCAAACCGACCTGGGTATCGGCACCCTCGCTACCCACCGGATCGGGCTGGCCCTGAACTCGGCGCTGAAACACCGCACTTACTGCGCCTACGGACTGCCGTTTTTGTTTGCCGGCGAAGATGCCGATTTTCCGGCAAATTTCCCGTTCAG
>JAKQJD010000178.1 GCA_029561355.1 Bacteroidota bacterium
CTTTTTGCCTTTGGTGATCATACGCGAGGACGTGTAGGAAGAGCCGTTGAAGGTTTCCTGCCGCGCTTCGATGATCAATTTCCCGTCGGAGAAAAAAGTATTTTCCGGGCGGTAGTACTGGAGTTCGTTGTTGCCCCAGCCGCCGTTGTTGCCGGTTTCCTGGCTCCATGCAGCCGTGTTCAGTGTATTAGTATTGAACTCGTCCTGCCACACCAGTGTACGGCCGGCATAAGTCTCCGGCGTGGAATAGCCCGTTGTCGGAATATTCAGCGCATTGTTGTTATCGTCGTTGGTGATGGTGCCTTTGGCGCGTGCTTGTCCGAGTATGGCATTGGCCGGATTCAGCAGCACTACTTCGAACGATTCATCGCTTTCCTCCACTTCGTCGCCCAGAATCTCTACGGTTACTTTTTTTTCCGTTTCGCCCGCGCTGAATACCAGTTGTTCGTTGGCAATGGCTGTGAAATCGGCGCCGGCCTGCGCAGTACCCGACAGCGTGGAGTAGTTGACCAGCACATTGGTTTGTGCCGCCTGACTCAGGCGAACGGTGAATTGCATGGTGTTATCGGCATTGCCTTCCGACTGTGTTACGTCGCCTATGGAAAGGCTGGGTTTGAGCGGATCGCCGTCACCATTATCGTCCTTTTTACAGGCAACGAAGCCCAGGAGCAAGAGGAACAATATTTTAGAGCGCATAGAGTGAGTTGTGAATTGTGAGTTGTGAGTTTTTTTCAAATCCTTTTTGATCCTTTCAAATCCGGTAAATCCTGTTCAAAAAAATTTAAAACGTGTACACCCGTACATAATCCACTTCCATCCGCTGCGGCCATATCTTCTCGTCCACCCCCATTTTGCCGCCCCAGTTGCCGCCGACGGCTACGTTGAGAATGAGGTGAAAACGCTGATCGAAAGGCCAGGCATCGGGGCCGGTCCCCCTGTTTTTGAACGTATGGAAAACTTTCCCGTCGAATAAAAAATCGAGGCGGTCGGGGTGCCAGTCGAGTGCATATTCGTGGAAAGCGGTAGACAGGTCACTGACAAAAATCCCTTTCGTGCTTTGTGTACCGATGGCGTGGTTGAACGATTTGGTATGCGACGAGCCGAAAAGTGAATCGGGCATGTAGCCCACCATTTCCATGATATCGATTTCACCCGAAGCCGGCCAGCCGCCGTATTTCCAGTCGGTCGGGAGCATCCAGATAGCCGGCCAGACGCCCAGCCCTTTCGGCAGTTTCGCCCGAACGGCCACACGCCCGTAGGTCCAGTCGCCTTTGTGTTTGCTCACCAGACGTGCTGATGTGTAATCTTTCGTGCCCATCTTTTCACGGCGGGCTTCCACAATCAGCATTCCGTTCTCTGTGCGGGCATTTTTTCGGTCGCGGGTATAGTATTGCAATTCGTTGTTGCCCCATCCGCATACGTTCGGGCAGCCGTCGCCTAGATCGTAACCCCAATGCGTGGAATCGGGCAGGCCGGTATAATTGAACTCGTCGCTCCAGACCAGTTTCAGCCCTTTCGGCGCAACTTTACTTGCATCCGCTGTCAGGCTACTGCGTTGGGTGCAATTCCAGTTGGCTATCATGATGGTCAATAGAAAGACCCACTGTGTGAAATACCTCATGTTTCCAGGTTTTTTTCTGACTATCCTGCTTTAGGAGATTTATAAGTCATCCGATGACTTTGAGTCATCGGATGACTTATAAATCTCCTAAAGCAGGATAGTCAGTTTAGTTTTTTACAAAAGTCAGTTCAAACCAGCCAGCCGTGTTGACAATCGGACTTCTTACGACCAGTTGCGTTTCCGAAACCGAAACGATGTCGTACACTGGACCCGAATCCCAGACGCCCAGAAAAGCGCCTTCGGGCAGGATCAACTGGTCCGATCCGCCTTCGCCACTGCCTTTTGAAATGACCCAGTTCAGATTTGTGGGCGGTGCAAAGTTAACAGGGTTGTATCCATTCCACGGATCCACCGTCTGGCCATTGTTGTTGTACTGAAAATGACCGCCTGCAAAGTAAAAGCAAAAAGCGTCATCATATTGTGCAGCCTGCAGGCCGTTCACCGGTGAAGTGTACCATTCACTGGAACCCGGCGTGGGACCTACGCGCACCGCGCCCGCAGCATGTGTGAGGGTCCAGCAGCGGCCCGGCGTTTCGCAGTCGCCGGTGAGCAGGCCCGTTTGCGGGTCGCAGGCAGGCTGCGCATCCTGGGCGATATTGATGGATTGGGTAACGCTGGAGGTGCCTCCGCCGCCTTCACTTGAGGCATACAACGTTACAAGGTAATCGCCTTTCGACTGGTAAAAAACGGTATCGATCGCCAACGTCGATTTGGCAGGCGTTCCGCCGGGAAATTCCCAGACCCTTGCAAAAAAGCCGCCGGAAACGTCTTTCACCACTACCCTGTTCGGGTCGCCGTTTACGAGTTCCACCGTAATGGAAGGAGCGCCCGGCGCGGCGGGCAGGGTAATATCGTCGTCTTCGTAGGGGGCACAAGCGTTGAATGCGAGGGCCATACCGAGGAGAAGTAAGGATTTTTTCATGATTTTTGTTTTTTGGTTATCGGTTATTAGTTATTGGTTATTAGTCTGGTAGCGCCCGCTTTTTTCATTTAACCAAGTCAGGAGTTACCACACTAATAACCAATAACTAATAACCAATAACAATTTAATAACCCGGGTTTTGCTGAATCGCCCCATTCGTAGCCTGAATCTGCGAGAGCGGGATCGGGAATAGTTTGTGTACACCTTCGTTGAATCCGAGCGGTCCCAGCACCTGCGTAGCGCGGCCGGTACGTATCAGGTCGAAAAAGCGGTGCCCTTCGAGGCCCAGTTCTACCCGGCGTTCGTGGTAAATGGCTTCGAGCAACGCAGCGCCGGTAGCGGTTACGTTGGGCAACACGTTCGGGAGTGTACCCCGTGCGCGGGCACGAACGCGGTTGAGCGACTGGCGGGCAGCGTCTTCGTTGTTGTTGTGAAATGCCGCTTCGGCGTGCAGCAGCAGCACATCGGACAAACGGATCACGCGGTCGTTGGTACCGCCATTCGGGTTGGGGTCGCCGAGCGTTGCATCCTCGCTTTTATTGCTGAAATACTTTTTCGGGTAGTAGTCGTACGGAAAACCGCCTGTGGCTTCTTTGGTAAAAATACCGCGGTCGCCCATGGCATCGCCCACCCGGAACACCGTCGATTTCAGGCGCGGGTCTTCAAAACCTTCCTTGAAAAACTCCTGTACGAAATCGGCCGTCGGGATATTGAATCCGTACCCTTCGAACTGGCCGCGCGGGCGCTGGAATACATTGGTAAACGAGCCTTCGTTGGCGTTGTTTTTGCCCCAGTTGCCGCCGGAACGGTTCATGTACTGAATTTCAAAAATGGATTCCGTTCCGTTTTCGCCTTCCAGGGTGAAAATTTTGGCATAATTCGGCTCCAGTTGGTACTGGTTGGAATTGATCACTTCTTCCGCCAAAGCCTGTGCTTCGCTCCAGCGTTGCTGCCATACCAGCGATTTCACCAGCAACGACTGCGCTGTGCCTTTCGTAATTCGGCCCAGGTCGGCTGTCGGATATTCGCTGCGCAGGGGCAAAACATTGGCGGCTTCCCGCAGGTCGGCTTCGATCAAAGTCCACACTT
>JAKQJD010000208.1 GCA_029561355.1 Bacteroidota bacterium
GGATGACCCTGCGCGCCGATGCCAACCAGGGCTACGATGCACCCACCTTGCAGCGGTTTCTATCTGCCACCCAACACCTGAATCTCGAATTGATCGAACAGCCTTTGCCCGTTGGCGAAGAAGAAATCCTGCGCGCATTTCCGCCCGGCATCCGCAACATGCTGGTGGCCGACGAGTCGCTGAAATCCGTCGAATCCGCCCGTACGCTGGCGCAGCACCCGCAGCCGTTCGGTATTTTCAACATCAAACTGATGAAATGCGGCGGCATCGCCGGGGCGCTGGATATTGCACAAGTAGCCCGGCCTGTCGGGATCGACCTGTTCTGGGGCTGCAACGACGAAAGTATCGTCAGCATCACGGCGGCGCTGCATGCGGCCTTTGCCTGCGAACACACGCGCTATCTTGATCTGGACGGCAGTTTCGATCTGGCAGAAGATGTGGTGCAGGGCGGGTTTGTTCTGGAAAACGGGTGTTTAAGGTTGGCGGAGGGGAACGGGCTGGGACTTTGTAACGCGGATTTCGCGGATTGGTAGCGGATTTACGCGGATTGGGAACGCGGAAGAACGCGAATTCTGCCTCTTCCATGTTATAGACCGCCATCGTTATCGGTGTTTGAAAACCTTTTTTACAGCCTTGCTGGTCTTGATCACTGTAAAATACTCTCTCCAAAGCGCTGGTCGTGGCCTTTCGACAGTGCTCAGGACACCTGCCCGCCATTGACTCTACAAGGGCGTAGCCGAGCAGTACCCAACGGGATTGTTGTTCACAAAACCCCGTAATACCCATGTTTTTTCATGCTCCTAACTCTATGGCTTCCAAAGCCTTATCTTCTATTTGTTTAATTTTTACAAATATTTTTACCTAAAAGATTAAACAAAAACAACGTACATGCATTTAAGCCCTTATCTAATTAGATATAATACGCTCTTCCATTAACACAAACCACTACTTTAAAAATCTTACAAAACATGAAACAATTCCTTTTCGGCACCCTGCTGGTAATGGGTGCAATGCTCACAGTAACCGCTTGCAAAGACGATGAAGAAACGCCCAAAAACATCGTAGAACTTGCACAAAGCAACGCCAACCTGAGTATCCTGGTAGACGCCGTGGTATATACCGACCTGGCCGCAACCCTGAGTGGCACTACCGAGTATACCGTTTTTGCCCCTACCAATGCTGCGTTCACTGCCTTGCTGCAGTCGCTGGGTGTCGCCAAAATCACGGATGTGGACAAAGCGACGGTAAAAGCCATTCTGCTCAATCACGTGGTAGCCGGCGAAGTAAAATCGGGCGCCATCACTACCGGTTATGTAAAGTCCCTGTCGCCTTTCGGCGCCACCACGAGCACGTTAAGCCTGTATATTGCCAAAAGCGGCTCGAACGTTACAGTTAACAAAGACGTGAACGTGACCACGGCCGACCTCGATGCCTCCAATGGCGTGGTACACGTGGTGGACAAGGTGATCACCCTGCCGACCATCGTTAACCATGCGCTGAACAACCCCAATTTCAGCACGCTCGTAGCGGCACTTACCCGCTCCGACCTCGGTGTGGATTATGTTACCATCCTGTCCGGCGCCGGTCCGTTTACGGTATTTGCGCCTACGAACGACGCGTTTGCAGCCTTGTTGACTGAATTGAGCGCTCCCAACCTGGCCGCCATCGATGCCGCTACCCTGAATAAAGTACTGCAATACCACGTGGTAAGCGGCGCCAATGTGCTGGCCGCAACGCTCACGGAAGGTCAGCAGGTGACAACTTTCCAGGGTGGAAAATTCACCATCAACCTGGCCGGCGGCGCCAAGATCAAGGACCTGAACAACCGCACGTCCAATATTATTGTCACCGATGTGCAGGGCTCCAACGGCGTTGTTCACGCCATCGACAAGGTGCTGCTGCCGACGCTGTAAGTTTTTCGCGGGGCAATGAAGTCATACGGCCGGCTCACAAGTGGTATTGTGGGTCGGCTATTTTTATGCCCGGAAGGGGGTGTGGCATTTAGTTCCGCGCAGGGTCGTTTAGGTTGTTTTGAGAAGCGTTTAGGTTGTTTACGTATACGTTTAGGTCTTTTTGAGAAGCGTTTAGGTGGAGAACCTAAACGACGCGGTTACCGACTGAAAATTTTAGGTCTGAGACCCAAACGTTTAGGTTCTCCAACCTAAACACTTCTCAAAAAGACCTAAACGCATCTCATTTCGACCCAAACGGATCCTTGCAGGAGCGGATGACATCTCTAATGAACCCAAAGGTTTGTCCATGGGACTGAAACGTTTCGTGACAGGACGTAAACGTATCTTGAAGGAACCTAAAAACATCTCAACAGGACATCTTAATTCACTCGCCTCTCATCTCCCCTTCCAATCCCTCCAAATCCCTTACCAGCAACCTTGATCGATTAAAAGTCAGCAGTTTTTTATATCTTAAATCATTGAGCGTAGTCGTCACCGTCTGGCGGCTGGTAGCGGTCAGGTTGGCGATTTCCTGGTGGGTGAGAAACTGGCGCACCACCCATTCGTAGCCCACGCGCTGGCCCTTGTTTTTCACCAGCGTGACCAGAAATTCCACGATGCGGCTGCGGCTGTCGCGGAAGATGAGCGATTCCAGGCGGCGCTCCATTTCCAGTTGGCGGGTGCCGAACATCTTCATAAAGAACAGGTTGAGCTCGCTGCGGTCGCGCATGAGGCCGCGCAGTTCGTCGAGCGACACGATGCACACCGTCGTGTCCTCCAGTGCTGTGGCGAAGTCGTGGCGCGTTTGCTCACCGAGCAGCGCCAGTTCGCCGAACACCTCGCCGCGGCCGAGAATGGCCTTGGTGATCTCCTTGCCTTCGTCGTTCATCACCGAAATTTTGATGCGGCCCTGATCGATAAAAAAGATGCGGTCCGACAGTTCGCTGGGCACATACACCGGCTCGCCTTTTTTATAGGTCTTGTGCTGGTGCCGGGCCATGAGTGCGTCGTCGCCGAGTTTGATCGGGCAGAGCAGGTGGGTCACGTCGATGTTTTCCAAATGCCAAAGCATGATCAGAAAGTGAGAGGGTGAGAGATGTGAGAGGGTGAGAGCGGGTAAGGGATTATTGCGTTCTACGCTTTAAAGTCTGACAAAGTGCCGTGAAAAAATTAAAAATCTTCCCTTATCCACCCCTAATAACAAATAACTAATAACTACTCATCCAACTTCAGGTCGAAACGCTTCACCAACTCCTCTACCATCGGGTTCGTGGTTTTCAGCCGGTCAAGTTTTTCCTTGGTGGTGAGGGCGCGCTGTGGCCTGGCAATCACCTGTTCGCGGGCTTTGGTGTCGTCGACCACCAGTTCGAATTTCAGCGACATATCGTGCAGGCGGTGGCGCAGCGTATCGAGCAGACGCGTGGTTTCGCCCTGCACGTGGCTGCGGTCGATGGCACTTCTTACCGTCACTGTGAGCAGGTGCGCGTCGAGGCGCAAATCGGCGTTGGTAAGCGCCATACGCACCAGGTTCGACTCCATGGATTGCGCATAGGCGGCCCATTCCGTTTTAATATTTTCGAGGGAAAGCCGGCTTTGCAGGCTGGCTTTGTGGGCCTCTTCCACTTCCACAGCCTGGTCGTAGGCATCGAGACTTAAAGGAATACTTTCCGCTTTTTTCATGCCCTGCCGGATGCCGGAAGCCAGAGCGATCATTTCGCTGCGGTCGAGCGGCATAGCGTTGCCGTTGGCTGTTTTGACGGGTTGGGGAGCCGGCGGAGGGGCGGAATTTCCGTTGGCAGGCGGCTGCGGCGGGGTTTTCGTTACGTCAATCGTTTTTTTTTCCGGTCCGGCGGCAGGTGTAGCGCGGTGGATGTAGCACATTTTCAGGAGCGCCATTTCGACGTGCAGTCGTTTGTTACGCGCCATCTTGAAGTTGATATCGCAGTCGTTGCACAGGTTCAGGGCTGTGAGCAGGAACGACGACGGCGCCAGCGACGCCTGTTTGCGGTAACGTTCGCGCAGCGATTCGCCCACTTCGAGCAGGTCGAGCGTGGTGGCGTCCTTGCAGACGAGGATGTTGCGCAGGTGTTCGGCCAGTCCTCCGATGAAAATATCGGCCTCGAAACCCTTGCGCAGAATCTGGTCGAACAGGTTCAGGATCGCCGGGGCATCTTCGGCCAGCAGCGCGTCCGTTATTTGAAAATAGTAGTCGTAATCGAGCACGTTGAGGTTCTCGATCACGTCTTCGTAGCGCACTTTTTTACCGGAAAAACTGATGATACGGTCGAAAATGGAAAGCGCGTCGCGCAGGGCGCCATCGGCTTTTTGCCCGATGATGTGCAGGGCATCTTCTTCAGCCTCGATACCTTCTTTACGGCAAATTTCTTTCAGGTGTAATACCATGTCAGCCACGGTGATACGACGAAAATCGAAGATCTGGCAGCGCGACAGAATGGTCGGGATGATCTTGTGTTTTTCCGTAGTCGCCAGAATAAAAATGGCGTACGGCGGCGGCTCTTCCAGCGTTTTCAGAAACGCATTGAACGCCTGGTTGGAGAGCATGTGCACCTCGTCGATGATGAACACTTTGTAACGGCCCTGCTGCGGCTGGAAGCGCACCTGCTCCGTAAGGGCACGGATGTGTTCCACGGAGTTGTTCGAAGCGGCGTCGAGTTCGATGATGTTGAACGACGCATTTTCATTGAACGACTTGCAGGAAGCGCACTCGTTGCAGGCTTCGTAGTCTTTCGTACGGTTTTCGCAGTTCAGTATTTTGGCCAGAATCCGCGCACAGGTAGTTTTGCCCACGCCCCTCGGGCCGGTGAACAAAAAGGCATGTGCTACGTGGTCGGTGGCCAGTGCATTTTTAAGCGTACCGGCAACATGCTGCTGCCCCACAACGTCTTCAAAACGCTGCGGACGATACTTTCGGGCTGATACAATGAAGTTGCTCATCTGCCGACAAAAGTAAGAAATTTAGTGCGAAGTCTTCAGTGCGAAGTGCGAAGTCTTTTTCAAGTGCGAAGTACGGAAGCAGTCCGAAGTCGTCAGTGCGAAGTCCGAAGTCGTCAGTGCGAAGTCCGAAGTCCACATTCACTCTAATGCCGTGGCTTCGCACTTCGCACTGACGACTTCGGACTATCTCCGGACTTCGCACTTCGTACTTCGGACTGATGACTATCTTACTACACTGAGCCGAACGGCCCCCGTTTTTTCACCGTCGCTCAACCGCAACACATACACGCCCTGCGGCAGATCCTGCAGGTCGATTTGCGTGTGGAAAGCGCCGCCGCCCGGGTTAAATTCGAGGTGGCGGAGCATACGGCCCGTCATATCGGCCACATCGGCGTGCAACACGGAAGGTGCGTCCGACAGGCTGATCTGAAACATACCGGTGCTTGGATTCGGCGAAATGTTCATACCCCAGGCAGCGCCCGGGTCGACTGTTTGCGTCAGATTCAGGAAAAATTCTGTCGAGTCCGCGCATAGTTTAATGTCGCGGGCATATATCGTATAAACCCCTTCCTGTAGGCCCGGGAACGTTTGTTCCGCCTGCCAGTTGATACCGTCGAGGCTGTATTCGTAACTGAACGTGCCGCCGCTGGCTACCGCGATAATGGTGTCGCCCTGATTGGTAACCTCCAGTTCCACAGGTGTGGGTTCCGTGATAGTTCCGCCGGTCGTAATGCTGAAACCGGCTGCATCCGTAATAGTCACCGTGTACACGCCCGGAGGCAGGTTGGTGAAAGTAGCCAGGAACGCGCAGGATGTACTACTGCTGCTGATGAAAGAGCCGGCCGCCGGGGAAATCATTGCCGTTACCGGAGCGATACCGCCGTCTACACAAATTCCGATGATGCCATCCTGATCGCCTGCGCAGGAAACTGCTGCGGTGGCTTCAAAGAAAATGGCCAGCGTATTGCCCAGGGCCGTTGCCGTTGTACTGGCGGAGCAGCCGTTGGCGTCGGTCACCACGAAGGTGTATTCGCCTGCTTCGAGGTCGGTGAATGCAAAAGAATCGGAAGGCACATCGTTGATGGTCAACGTGTAGGGCGGCGTGCCGCCCGCAGGCTGCACGGTTACGTCGTTTACGTCAACGGTGGCTTCCACCGTCAGTTGCGCAGGTTCGGTTATTTCCACTCCGTTGGTGAAAACGTTCATCGCACCCGCATCACGCACTTCCACGGTGTAGTTGCCGGCTGTAAGTCCGGTAAATACATTGGACGTCTGGAACTCCTCTCCGTTCAGGCTGTATTCGAACGGCGGATTACTACCCGCAGCGGTGACTGTAATAGCACCGTCATTGCCGCCGAAGCAGGAAACGGCATGGGTGATTTCAGCCAGCGCCAGCAGGCTGTTCACGGCCACGAGCACGGTAACCGTTGTCACGCAGCCGTTGGCATCCTGCACGGCCAGCGTGTGTATTCCGTTGGGGATGTTCACAAAAACGGGGCTGATCTGATAACTCAGTCCGTCGAGACTATACTGATAGGGGCCTGTGCCGCCTGTAGCCGTTACGGTTATCTGCGCATCGACCACGTTGGTCGTCACTACCACAGGCGTTGCATTCGCGATCGCAATCGGGCCGGCAGTCGCCGTAAAGCCGAATTGTCCGGTCACTACCACGGTGTAGGTGCCGGCTGAAAGGCCATCAAACACATTGGATGCCTGCGGCGTGCCGCTGTTCAGACTGTACTGGTAGTTTCCATCCAGGCCTGAGGCCGTTACGGTAATACTTCCGTCAGCGGCGTCGAAGCAGGAAACCGGGTGCGTCACCGTAGCGCTGGCAGCCAGGTTGTTTTGCAGAATGACGATACTGAAAATATTGTTGTGCAGCCAGGCAAAATTCTGCTCGTCATATACGTCGAAGCGGAAATTGTCCGTCAGGCTCAGGTCGCCGTTGTGCGTATACGTCAGCAAATTGGCATCGATATCTGCCTGGGTAAATGTTGCGCCGGCACCCAAAGTATTGCCATTTAACAACAGCGAACCGTGTTGCGGCAATTGCAGCAGCGTATAAACCAGTTGGTCCGGCTGACCGCCGGCAACTGCCTGCAGGTAAGCGGTCGTAACGCCTGCGGTGTTGCCTTGTGCGACAGACAGGGTGTTGTTGTGCACAAATGCACCGGCAGGAATTTCCGATTCGAAACAGAAATTAATACTCCAACCATCGATCGAACCGCCGTCATCCGCTACGTTGTCGGTAACGGATAATTGCCAGTCGCCGGTCGCGCCTTGTCCGTTCAACACCGATAAGGGTTGTACGGGCTGGAAGGTTCCGGATAAAGCCGGGCTCGTGGAATTGCACTGATTCTCCAGTTCACCTGCCGTATTTATTGCCGCATCGTTGAAACTCAGTTCCAGATCGGCGTTGCCGCAACCGTATTGCGTGCCGGGCACCCCGGGCCGGTCAAACAGAATGATATCGGCGCCCCAGGGCGTGCTCAGCACGGCTTTCAGGTCGCCAACCCAGGTATGAGAAACGTTCAGATTCACTTGCGCGCTTCCGATAACGGCTACCGGAGATACATTCAGGGTGGAAATGGCCGTGTTCACGCTGGCATCGTCGATTACCTGCGGCACGTCGGTGCTGGAAAATGTCTGGTCGCATTGCAGGTTTTGTACCTGAAATGCAAAGATGGTGGAAAAGGCCGAAGACCCGCAGGCATTGGAAGCCCGTACGCGCCAGTAATACACCTGCCCGGGTTGCAGGCCTGAAACAGTAGCAGTCGTTCCGGAAAGTGTCTGGTTAAACACCGTATTTTCAAAACTGGCATTGTCAGACACCTGCACGGTGTAAGAAGAAGCAAAATTGACGTCTTGCCAGGTCATCGTTAAGCCCGTGGTCAATCCAGTAGTGCCATCAGTCGGGGAAATCAGTGTGGCAACACCGGGATTTCCGGGCAGTATCGTCATCGAAATGGTATCCGAGCGCTGAATCGTATCAGAAATGCCCATGATGACCAGGTCGTATTCACCCGACATGGACGGAGTAATCTGGGTAATGGTCACCGTTGCAGAGCCTGTTGCGTTCACCGAAGCCGGATTGAATGATACTGCGCTGCCGATCGGCGCGCCGCCGGCCGACAGTGCGACCTGGCCTGTAAAACCTGCGATCGCGGTGGTTTGAACAGTAAACGTGCCCGTATCACCTGCGCAAATCGTCAGATCATCGATGCTGTTCAACAAAGAATAGTTCGGGTACGGTGGCTGTTGAATGCGGAAATTCTGATTGGAAATATCGTAAAACACGTTGCCGACACCTTCCACCTTTACCCGGCAGAGGCTGGAAACGTTGTTCGGAACGATGATGTTGGCGCTGCCGTTGTTGGGCACACTGTTGGCCAGCACAACCGGGTAGGTAAAGCCGCCGTCGGTAGAAAGTGAAATACGTACCTGCGGGCAGTTGACCGGTGCGATATTGGTATTGGTGACGTTCCAGGTGATCGTTTTGTTTTCACCTACGTTCCAAAGCACGTTTGTGTTGGGTTCGGTTACCACGAACGGCCCGGCATTTCCAGCCACAGTGATCAGCACGTTATCTTCTTCGGTGCAGCCTGCGGCGGCGTTGTTGTCGCGGACGGTTACGCGGAAATTCATGCTGCGCGCCACACCCGGCAGTTCTTCCCAGTCGGAATTAATATTGGCGACCAGGTCGGGCAGTCTTGGGAAGTAGCGCGTCGGAGAAGCCACAGGCGTGAAGGAGCGAAACATAGGACCGCCTGCGCTGCTGGCAACCGGCGGCATGGGGGCAAACTGCGGGTCCATCTGTTCCCAGCAGTACGTCAGCGCGTCGCCGTTCGCGTCGCTGCCGATGGCGGTCAGCGCAAACGGGGTGGAGCGCGGAATGGTAAAATTGGCGCCGCCGTTTACCGTAGGCGAATTATTTCCGGTAACAGTTTTTACAGGACAGGTATTTCCGTTGTCGGTTGTGATGTACAATCCGATTTCCTGGAGGCTGATGGCGTGAAAATAGTCGTCGCTGTGCGCCTGCACGTCGGGCGAACAAATACCCGCATAACCCATGATCGTGGATGCGCTGCCCGGCTCCATCGATGCCACGATTTCACTGTTGCAGTCGTTGTTTTGCGTGTGGTTGGCGCCAAACTGGTGCCCCATTTCGTGTGCCACGTAGTCGATATCGAAGCCGTCGCCGATGGGTGCGCCGCTGCCGGTTACGCCTTCCGCTTTAATGCTGGTACACACCACGCCGAGGCCGGCAATACCGCCGCCGCCGGTGCTGAATACGTGTCCGATGTCGTAGTTATTGATACCGATACGGTTGTTGCAGGTAGTTACGTTCTGGTTGAGCATGGCGCCACCGTTATTATTCGAATACGGGTCGGTGCCGGAATTCAGGAATATCAGCGTGTCATTGTTGGCCACCAGTTGCATGGTAACCGCCAGATCGTTTTCATACAAACCGTTGACGCGGTTCATGGAAGTATTCATGGCAGCCAGCACCAGCGGCTTCGTGTCGCCGTGGAACAGCGAATATTCCCGGGTGCAGGCAAGTGCCAGGCGGTAGCGCCGCAATTGGCAGTCGCCCTGGAATTCCGGGGTTTCCTCATTTTCCGGCGCATCCGCATTTTCGGAAGCGTGCGGTTCGAGTCCGCAACTGAACCGGGCGTCCTTGCCTTTGGAAAGCAGGTCTTTTTTAAAATAGGAAATATAGTATTCCCGGTTGCCCTGTGCGTAGGGATCGATAAAAATGGTGCTTTCCCGGTGTGAACGAATCATGGCGTGAAAGCCCCAGGGCGTCAGGTCGCATTTCAGGCTAGCCGACGGGTCGTCGATGCCGACTCCCGTGTAACAGCGGATTTGAGGGTAGTTTGCCTGCAAAGCAGGCGCCATAAGCGGGGTTTCGTACACCAGGAAGCGCTTGCTGGTTCCGTCGGGCATCGGCAGGGCAATGGTTGCCGGAGCGATACCGGGCGCCTGTTCGTGCACAGATGCAAGCAGCGCCTGCATACCGTCCACCTGCAAATGCAGCATGCGGTATGATTGTGGAATAATGTAGCGGGGCCCGGTGATCGTTGTAGCGTGCTCTGAAGCGTCCGACCACAGGGATTGTGCACTGAGCATACCAAAGCAGCACAATGCACACAGTAAGGAAGTCAATCTTTTTGACATGAAAGCGGGAAAGTTGAATTGGTTACGTATCGTGATGATGATTTTCACAATGGGACCGCGAAAGTAACCGATTCCCCTATGTGGAAGGGTGGGTATGTCGGGGTTTGGCAATTTGTTATCAGTTATCGGTTGGTTATTGGTTATCGGTTATTAGTTATTAGTGGTGGTAGGGGACCATCTGCACAAATGCCCGGTCACTCGAAAAAGCAGCCGGGCATTTGTGCAGATGGTCCCCTACCACCACTAATAACTAATAACCATTAACTAATAACGGACTCAACAGAGTCCCACCAATTCCCGCACTTCCCGCATCGTTTGCTGGGCGCGCCGGCGAATAACGGCGCTGCTGGCACGAATTTCCTCCTGAATAGCCTTTTCACTGGCATACAGTTCGGACAGGCTTTCGCGGAACGGGTTGATGAGGGCTACGAGCGAATCGGCAGCCGCCTCTTTCAGGGCGCTGTAGCGCAGGGCGCCGGCCTGGTAGTCGGCCATCAGGCTGTTGTGCGCGTCCATATTTTCAGTTGCGCGTAGGAGTTCGAACAGGTTTTTTACACCTGCGCTCATTTCACCGGCCGGCGTATCGCCTGTATCGGTTACGGCAGTTTTTACCTGTTTGCGGATGCGTTCTTCTTCGGAAAAAAGGTTGATATAGTGCTTTTCACCGAGGCTTTTGCTCATTTTACGGTTCGGATCGGCTGGCGAAAGAATCTTCGGCGTTTCCGTGAACAGGGGTTCCGGGTGTACAAAATATTCCTTGCCGTTGCCAAACTGGTTGTTGAACCGCTGCGCGATGTTGCGCGACAGTTCGAGGTGCTGTTCCTGGTCTTTTCCGACCGGCACGTAATCGGCGTGGTAGATCAGGATGTCGGCTGCCTGCAAAACCGGGTACGCAAACAGCCCCTGGCTGATGAATGCATCCTTGTCCTTTTCTTTCAACTGGTCGCTTTTGTCCTTGAACTGCGTCATGCGTTGCAATTCGCCGTAGGAAGTCACGCAACCCAGCACCCAGTTCAGTTCCACGTGCTCGGGCACGAGACTCTGGATGAACAGGTTTTCGGGTTTGATGCCGCAGGCCAACAGATAAAACACCATTTTCCAGGTATTTTCACGCAAATCAGCCGGGTTATAGGGCATGGTCATGGAATGGTAGTCCACCACACCATAAGTGCATTTGTACGTGTCTTGCAGGCGCACCCAGTTTTGCACAGCGCCAAAGTAATTGCCGATGTGGAGGTCGCCGGTAGGCTGGATGCAGGAAAGGACGTTTTTCATGAAAAAGTTTTTTTGGGTGTCTGGTGTTTCGTGTTTCGTGTTTGGGGCGCATTGCCCAAATCATTTACGGATATTTTGAGCAATGCGCCCCAAACACGAAACACCAAACCCTAAACACACTTTAAACGCTGGCAATGACAGAAATCTCGATATTCACAAACTTGGGCAGGGCCGATACCTGCACCGTTTCTCTGGCCGGTGCGAATTCCGGTTTGAAATACTCCCCATAAACAGCATTGACCCGGCTGAAAAGTTCCATGTCCTTCACAAAAACCGTGGCTTTCAATACTTTTTGCAGGCTGCTGCCGCCTGCTTCGAGGATAGCATGCAGATTTTGCAGTACACGGTGCGTTTCCGCCTCGATGTTGTCGAGTACGAGGTCGCCGGTAGCGGGATCGATCGCAATCTGGCCCGAAACGTACAGGAGTCCGTTGCATGCGACGGCCTGGTTGTACGGCCCGATGGGTAGCGGGGCCTGAGGAGTGTTGATGATTTGCTTCATACTTTGTATTTCGTGTATTGTGTTTGGTGTTTGGGGCGCATTGCTTCAAAACGGGTAAAGCCCCAAAAGCATATGTTCGGCAAAATATTTGGAGCAATGCGCCCCAAACACCAAACACGATACACCAAACACTACTTTGCACAAATAGAAAAAGCCCCATAGCACCCTGACACGCAGGATTGGAGCCTCCTCAAAAAAACCGGCACAAAAGTTACTACGCCTCTGCAGTCGCCGTATTCCCTCTACCCGGTATTAATACCTGGCCACGGTAGTACAGATCACCTTCAAAAGTGTAAGCATGGTGCAAAAGATGCTTCTCACCTGTTGTTTTACAGGTGGCTACTTGCGGAGCTTCCGTTTTGTAGTGTGTGCGGCGAGCGCGCTTGCGGCGCTTGGAGTGCCGCCATTTAGGATTTGGCATGACTTATCCAGATTTTATCGAGGTGGCCTGTTTTGGAACACCACTACTATTGATATTGAATTAGTTGTCTTTATTTAAATCTTTGAGCGCATCCCAGATGGTGCCGGATTTGCGCGCTTCCGATTCTTTTTCTTCTTTTTCCAGAAAATCCAGCACCTCGAAATTACAGGGAGGCGTTGGTGTGTTCTGGCAATCGTATGCATTTCTGATGGGCAGGGCCAATACGGAAAATTCGTAGAGGTATTGCGCCAGGTTAAAATCGGATGCTTCGCGGCTGATGAATACAACTTCGTCTTCTTCTTCGCCTTCATCTTCCCCATACTTCACGATCAGTTGCCTTTCATCCTGAAGCGGCAGGTCGATCATAGCCGTACAGCGGTCACATTCCGCCCGCACACTGCCTTCCAGACGGAAATCTATGAGCAGCATATCGGCCCGTTTGTCAAAATCGATTTCGAATTTCATTTTTCCATCCTGCAGGGGAGAATCCTCGAACAGGGAGAAAAATTCGTCATCGACCTCAAACTGATAATGATGCATGCCTACTTTCAGCCCCTGAATAGGGATAGAATATGGAGCAAGAGCGTTCATGGGCACTTCAATTTTTCAAACGGGCGGCAAAAGTAAGGCTACTCTTCGAATTGTCCAAGTGAGAAGAGAAGAAAGCCGAAGATTTATTTGCTTTTCTTTTCTTTCGTTAAAATGACTTCTACTTTTTGGGGCTCCGGCTCCTCTTCTATTAGGCCTTCCGTGAGGCGTTGCACCACTTTAAACTGGCCGAAGAAAATGCGCGCTACTACCCGCAGCACCGTATAAACGGGAATTCCGATGACCATCCCGATGACACCGCCGAGTTTGGCGGCCACCAGTGTTACAATAAAAATCTCCAGCGGGTGTGCCTGTACACTTTTCGACAGGATCATGGGCCCCGTGAAGTTGTTATCGATGGTCTGCGTGATACCGAATGCCACCAGCACTTTCAGTAACATGGGCATCAGCACGGCAAATTCGGCGTCGAGGTGCGAAGAAAGGGTGATAAAAACGCCGAAAATCATTCCCAGAATGGGTCCCACATACGGGACAATATTAAATATGCCCCCGAATGCCCCGATCAGCAGGGCGTTGTCGATCCCTAAAATCCAGAGCAGTGCCGCCACGATGACTGAAAAAACCACCAGTTGGTTCAACAGTCCCCCGAAATAACTGGTGAGCACCGAACTGCTTTCCTGCACGGCATGGCGCACCTTCGGCTCCTGCTCGTTGGGTACGAATGAGTTCAAAATGTTCAGAAACAGGTGGTTTTCCTGTAAAAAAAAGAACATGATAAACGTGACGGAGATAAAGGTCACCAGAATATTGCCCGCAACACCTACAAATCCACCTACAAAACTGCCCACCAGCGCCGGCCGGAACCAGGTACTGAGCATTTCCTGGGTTTTGGTTGCCAGCGACTGATCGGTTGACAGCAGGCCCAGTTGGTGCATTTGTGCATCCAGGTTGGCAAACGGGATTTTGAGTTTTTCGCCCAGTGCCTGGTAATCGACCGTGGAAAGGTTGCGCGCCTGTGCCACGATGGTCGGCACAAACAAAAACAGCAAACCGACAAGTATGCCATAAAAGGTAACAATCGTCAGCAGGGCCGCCGTCGTGGGGCCTGCCCGGAAACGCCCGATCCGAACCCTTTTCTGAAAAAAGATCATCAGCGGCCGGCCCAGCATGGAAAATACCCAAGCCAGCAGGATGTAGGACAGTATGTCGGCAAAATAGTAGAAAGTCGCTATCAGCAGGGCTGCGCCCAGCAACCAGATCAGGGTACGATTCGTCGACGTCATAGGCGTAAGGAGGTTATGTTTTGCGCATGTTTGCTGCAAATTAATGGCAAAAAAACGGCATTTGCACCCTACTTTTGCGCTATGCTTAGAATTGGTACCCGTGGCAGCAAACTTGCCCTCTGGCAGGCGCATTTCACCCAGTCGGAACTCGCCCGCATCGGTGTGGCCAGCGAACTGGTCATTATCAAAACCCAGGGCGACCTTGTGCAGCACCTGAGTTTCGACAAACTCGAAGGCAAAGGTTTTTTCACCAAGGAAATCGAGGACGCCCTCCTGCGCGGCGATGTCGATCTGGCGGTTCATTCCATGAAAGACCTGCCGACCATGCCGCCCGAGGGCCTGGTGATCACTGCCGTTTCCTACCGCGACAATCCGGCCGACTGGTTGCTGGTACGCAGGGAGGCGGTCGATCCTTCACAGGTATTTAAACTGAAACAAGGCGCTGTGGTCGGAACTTCCGCCAACCGCCGCAAAGCGCAACTGCTCGATTTCCGGCCAGACGTGCAACTCAAAGACATTCGTGGCAACGTGCCTACACGTCTCGACAAACTGCGCGCCGGCGATTTCGACGCCATTTTCCTGGCCGCTGCCGGCGTGAGCCGCCTCGGCCTCGATATCTCGGACCTGCTGCTCGTGGAACTGAATCCGCGGGAATTCGTACCCGCGCCTGCCCAGGGCGTACTGGCCTGGCAAACCAACCGCGACGATACCGCTACACGCCTGATCCTGAAACAATTGCACCACTCCGACATTTCCGCCTGCACCAACGTGGAACGCAGGGTGCTGCAACTCATGAGCGGCGGCTGCCAACTTCCCCTGGGCGTGCACTGCGAACGCGACGCGACAGGAAATTACCATGCTTATGCGGCGTGTGAAGTGGATGGGGTGATGAAACGCGCGCGGGTGTCGTCGACTACGAATATGGGGGTGGCGGAGGAGTTGATACGGCAGTTGAAGGGGTGAGTTTTTACCTTTTAAAGGTTTCTTCCATAACTTCATAAACATAGGTGCATGGGTTCTTCTCCCATGCCCGACTTTCTTCATACCTCCAATGGTTTTCAACCAACCATTTAGCATTAGAAATAGCGGTGGGTATGCGATCCTTTAATCGATTATAATGGTCTCTTGACTTTGCGTAATCCGGATCATGGTTACGCCTGATCCATGCTACAATAGAATCACAGTTCTCAAATGCACGGTTACTCTTCTCAAAGTGCAATAAAACCCAAAATTCAAAACATACGTTTGAGAAAAGTACTTTAACAGGAGTATTTCTCAGCATTTCAAAGGCATCCGGGATGCCATCATGGCCGTCACGATCAAAAACTGCATATACAAATACCTTTTCTTCAGGAATTCGTAGACTCTTGGCCTCTTTCCAACGGGCAATGGCCTCTTTGGCAATTCCGATAGGGGAATGATTCTTGGGCTTGTATGCAGCATTGGGAATTTTGAAACCTTTTGCCGCCAGCCAGCCGTTGAAATAATTTGGTTCTGTTTCGCCACCCTCGCAAACAAATCTAATATAAGGGGTAACTTCAAGCATGTTCAAAATTTTGTGGAGTAAATTTCATATCAATCTGATAGTCATTGATACCCGGAACACCTCGCAACATCCCTGCCATGTACCATTTTTGCCACGCGACGACTTTAGAGATCCCAGATATATTTGAAAGCCGCCCTACAATTGTCTCTCCATCTAACTCTTTGTCTATGAGGTATATCTGATCACGTCGAAGGATTTCCTTATCCATAAGAGAGACGTCGTGTGTCGAAAATATTAGTTGAGCGTTTTTTGTATTCATTTCAGGATTCTGAAAAATACGAATCAGCATTCTGCTCAACAATGGATGGAGACTTTTGTCTAACTCGTCAACAACTATTACCATTCCATTTTGTAAAGCATCGATAATAAAAGTTGCCATCCCCAAAAATTTCCTAGTACCCAAAGATTCCTCAGAAAGGTCAAATTCCTCCTCTCTTAGGTATACACCATTTTCATACACAGGATGTGAAGTCTTGATTCTGCGTTGATAGCGTTCAATAAGTTTTTGACGATCTTCTTCGGGTATAGCCTCTGGAAAGCGAAACTCACTTTCATCAACTTGTTTGATATAAATATCAGATATTCCTACGTCTGCTGCTTTAATCATTGACACCAACGCAGCCTGGTACAAAATATCTTTTTCGTCTTTACCATCAAAAATTTTTGCTGCATTTATCAGGGTTAGCTCGTCAAAAGCAGAATTGGTTGCTACCGTATTTAAAAGGTAGGTTGAAAAAAATCTATATGGTTCTACTAATATTGGGATGTCTTCAATAGCCGCTCTTGAAAGCAATAATTGATTTTTCAAAAGTGAGAAACTCCGACGCCCTCTGTAATCTGCGCCGAATGTAATCTTGAGGTTTTTTTTTCGGGAGAAAATGAGCGATTCCTGTGTTCTCTGCTGTTTATGCCCAAACATGTATAACTCTTCAGAAATGATACTGTCAAAATCATATTCCACTTTGTAAATATATCGTATGTCGTTTGCAGCAATAAAATCCACTTCTAATATTGATGATTTTTTTAAACTATCAACTTTTAATTTGAAAGGTTCATATGTAGGTATACGACTATCCAAAGTCCATTTGTGCGAATTTATTACCATGTATTCCAGTCCTAGTAAAGCCTTCAGCAAATTGCTTTTACCAGATGCGTTGGCTCCGTAAATCAAGGCCGTCCTGAGAAGAGGGTCTCCATGACTTTTTTCCGAATGAAAAATCAAATTATCAGAGAGTTCTTTTTTGCCCACTTGCCCAGAGAGTCTAAAATCAAGAACTGCACGCTCGTTTATGGAGCGAAAATTTGTAGCGGCAAACTCAATAATCATATTTTATGATCGAATTTGGAATTTAAAAGCAAAAATACAGATAAAATACAATTTTTCTGTAGAATTGTTTGCCAATATTATTAGTTTTTTCATTTTAATAAAAAAAAGCGAGGTAGTTGAGTGAACAACTACCTCGCTTTTTTTTAACAATTCAACCGTTTCCACCCTCAATTCCTCCGAAATGCCACCGGCATCGCCTCATCATAACTTCCCGTCAGCACCGGCGTCTGCACATTCGCCGTATACTCCCGCACTTTGGAATACACGTAACTATATAGTTCCCTGATCGTGATCAGGTAGTCGCCGTTGCCGTCGGCGGCGCCTTTCAGGCCGCGCAGCACGTAGTAGGTGAACACGCCCTGGCGCAGGCCGTGGTCTTCGAGCGACAGTTCTTCGGCTTTCGACGACATCAGCAGGGCGATCCCGCCGTCGGCGTCTTCGAATGCCTGGTAGTAGCGTTGCAGGGTAACGGGCGCGGGGCCTTTGGCGGCCAGGCCTTCCCCGTAATTGAGCGAGCCGCTGTGGCAGGCGTCAGCGATGCACAGTTTGTGTTTGGCCTTGCTTTCGTTGAAGATTTGTTTCACCTCTTCGTGGCGAAGTTTATTATTGTAGCCATCGTAATCCACCGGCAGGAAGCAGCCTTCGAGGCCATGGCCGCTGAAATACAGCATCACCACGTCGTTGGCATCGGCCTTCAGGAAATACTGGCGCATGGTTTTGATGATGTTTTCGCGGGTGGCCGATTCGTCGATCAGGATTGCGATCTGGTTATCGGGCAAGGCGCCGCCTTCCGGGCTTTTCAGGAAGGAATACATGCGGAAAGCGTCGTCATCGGTGAATTTGAGCGAAGGCATGGAGTTGTACCGGCCTACGCCGACGATCACTGCCCAGATTTTTACACTTTTAGTAGCCTCCACCATGATCGGATCGGCAGGGACGTTTTCCCGGGAGTCCAGTTCCTTGATCGGCGAGCCGTTCATCCATACTGCGCCGTACACGCGTCCTGTGCTGAAGTACATGATGCCTTCTCCGTGCGGGGCGTTGTTCACCCATTCGCCGTCGTAACGGTCGCCATTGGAATAGTAGCACACGCCTTTACCGTTCGGATAGCCGTCTTTGAACTCGCCCACCCAGCGGGAGCCGTCGGGGTAGTCGTAGTATCCGCGGCCCACGCGGCAGAAACTGGTGCCGCAGTTGCGCAAACCGCTCACATCCGGTTTGGTGGGCGGCGGAGCGCCTTGTGAAGGTTTCGTGGAAGCGGTACTGCCCGATTGGGAAGGTTTTTGCTGGTTGGAATTGGGTTTGTTGGCATAATCGCCACCGCTGGTAGAGGTGGTGGTCGGTTTGCCGTTTGCCCAGGTGCCCTGGGTGGTTTTGCCGTTGGGCGTCACCAGTTTGCCGGCGCCGTGTTTGCGGTTTTTCTGCCAGGCGCCGGTGTAATAAGCGCCGTCGGGGTAGTACATGGTACCCTGCCCGTCGAATTCGCCATTGTAGAAATGGCCTTCGTAGCGCTCGCGGGTTTTGAAAAAGTATTTGCCCTGACCGTTGGGCAGTTCGTTGGTCCAGGCGCCGGTATATTTATCGCCGTTGGCATAGGTCATGGTGCCTTCGCCCTGGATTTTGCCGTGTGAAAACTGGCCTTCATAGAAAGCGCCGTTCGGCAGCGTCATTTTGCCCCTGCCTTCGCGCAGACCGCTGCGGAACTGGCCGGTGTACTTGGAAGTAGCCGAATACCGGTAGGTGCCGGTGCCAGTCTGGCAGTTGCCGCTGATACATTGAGCGGATAAATTGGATGAAAAGATCACCAGCAAAAAAGCCGGGATAAGGAGACGGGAAACAAGATTATAACCCTTCATGTCAGTGACAGATTTTGTTTTTTACAATGAAAAAAGTGCGGGTAAAAAGAAGGGTGCAAGCAGTACGTTTTTGAAATATGATTAAACTCGAACGAGGTTCCTGGATCGTTTCAGACGGTTTATCGGAGTATCTCAGGCGGATTATCGATGCAAGAACATTTTCCCCATCCGAATATTGTGCCATACATATTCAGATGAAATGGAATTTGTACTTTTGAGCGCCCATTTCTTATGGTAACATTTTGATTTTCAATAAATTAAAAAAAATTTAAATCCATGTTAAAAAAAGTTTTCACTCTGTTAGGGGCTGCCTTGCTGCTCGCTTCCTGTGCCCGGAAAACAAGCGAAACCAGTCAGGCTGCAGCGCCTAAAAACTTTGGAGCCAAAGTGGAGGCCAAAAACGCCCTGGCTTACGAAGCCCTTATGCCGAAAATGGCCAAAGTAGACTCGCTGCCGGCCAAAGTAAAAGGTAAGGTAAACGAGGTGTGTCAGAAAAAAGGATGCTGGATGACCCTGGTGTCCGACAAAGCAGGTGTGCCGGAGATGCGCGTGACCTTCAAGGACTACGCTTTCTTCATGCCGAAAGACCTGGCCGGGAAACACGTCGTCGTAGACGGCTATGCCTACGTGGAAACTACTTCAGTGGAAATGTTGCGCCATTATGCGGAAGATGCCGGCAAAACGAAAGAGGAAATCAACGCTATCACCCAGCCTACACGCGAGGTTTCGTTCGAAGCGGCCGGCGTACTGGTAACTGATTAGTGTGTAGTGTTTGGTGTTTAGTGTTTGGGGGAGCGTTGCCCTTGGCTAATCTATTTGCTTAACCAAGGGCAACGCTCCCCCAAACACGACACACTACACACTAAACACCCTTATCGTCTTTACCTTTGAAGGGTGGTCGCTTGTCGCGCCGGCGGTTGTTGCCTTTGAAATTTCCTTTGCCGGCGTTTTTATCATCAGCAGGCGGGCGTTGTTGTTGATCGCCTTCCTTGCGTGGTTGAGGCGGCGGCGTCTGACGATTTTCCGGCGGCGGCGCCTGTGGAGGTCTTGGCGCCTGCGGCGGGGCGTCCTTTCTGGCCTGCGGCGGCGGAGCATCCTTTCTGGGCTGTTGCGATTGCGGCGGACGCTGTTGTTGCTGCTGTTGCTGTGGCGGGCGCTGCTGCTGCCGGTTGTCGGGACGGCGGTTGCGGTCATCCCGGCGCGGTGGTTGCTTTTGCGACAGATCGTCCTGCTGGGCAGCCTTTTCTACGGCTGCGGCGGCGGTTTGAGAGCGGTCGCGATTGCTCTTGTTTTTCTTCTTTTTCTTTTTGCGCTTTTCGAGCGGCAGCTGGATCACGTCGTGCACGTTTTCGAAATCGGGCTCAGCTTCATCCGGCTCATCCGATTCCACTTGCGGCGCCATGGCCAGAATGTCTTCGAGGCTGCCGGGCACTTTACCCGATTTCAGCATATCCAATGCCTCCCAGATCTGGTCGACGTGAACAGCAATGAATTTGCTGCGGTCGTCGGCATAGGTATAGTACATCAGGCGCTTGAACACGTCCGTTTTGATCAGGATGGCCAGGCCGGCGCCGGTTTTCAGGCGTTCGGCACGGTCGGGAAAATCTTCCAGCGCATCGATGTACGTATCCAGTTCGTAGTTGAGGCAGCATTTCAGGCGGCCGCACATACCCGACAGTTTGGTCTGGTTGATGGCCAGGTTCTGGTATCGGGCGGCTGCCGTATTCACGCTTTTGAATTCCGTGAGCCAGGTAGAGCAGCAGAGTTCGCGACCGCAATTGCCAAGCCCGCCGATACGTGCCGACTCCTGCCGGGCGCCGATCTGGCGCATTTCAATTTTTACTTTGAAGTCGCGGGCATAATGACGAATCAGTTCGCGAAAGTCGACCCGGCCGTCGGCGGTATAGTAAAAGGTACATTTCCGGCCGTCGCCCTGAAACTCCACGTCGCCGATCTTCATATCGAGATCGAGCGTGCGGGCAATGGCGCGGGCCTGAATGAGTATACTTTTTTCATCGCCGCGCACCTCGTCGAGGCGTTCCAGATCGCGTTCGTGGGCTTTGCGCACCACGGTCGACAGGCGGGCATCGGGGCGTACGCGTTTGCGTTTCATCTGCAGGCGTACCAGTTCGCCCGAAAGCGAGACTTTACCAACATCGAAACCACCGGACATCGATTCCACAATAACCCAGTCGCCGGTAGTGGCGCGGGTAAACGGAGGATTTTTAAAAAACTCTTTGCGGGAGCCGTTTTTAAAACTCACTTCCACTATATCGAACGGGCGGGCGTCATTGATACCCTGTGCCGTAATCCAGTCATATGTATTGTGGCGGTTACAGCCGCCTGTAGCGCAACCGCCGTTGCTTTTACACCCGCTCGCTGTATCCTTCCCGGTTGAGCAGGAACATCCAACACATCCCATATTGTATTATATTGATTTCAAGAGAGAATAATCAGTTTAGAATGTGTAAAGATATGCGAAAGATTAGAAGTGAAAAGCGCGAAGTGAGAAATGAGCGAACATTGGGTATCGAATTGCCCGTTGAGCACGTTTCTTCGCTTAACTCGTTATCAGCACCACGACGCCGGTGAGCAGGCAGGCGAGGCCGGTCCAGAGAAAATAAAAACCGGCCCGGTGCCGAAACATGCGCATGACGCCGGCCACCAGTAAATTGGGAAATGCCATGCCGATGAAGATACTGCCCACGACGGCCTGGTTGATTTTTCCGTCATTAAACTGGTAGGCTGTGGCCAGGATGCCCAGTCCGATCAGGGCAGTCAGGAACACCACGCCGAGGGCGCGGCTCAGTTTTTTCATTTGGTCAGCTTTTAAAGATGCGGTGCATGGCAATCGAGGTATCCAGGAAAAGGATTTTCGGATTGGCGTTTCTTTCTATGTAATAAACGTTGTCGTTGAGCAGGGCAGCGAGTTGCGTAATCTTTTCAAAATCAAGCACTTTTGCCATGTTTTGCGCGGTAGTGAATTCCTCGGGGCGCAGGCGGATGGCATTGCTTTGGGTAGCCAGCAGGTACATCATTTCACGCAGGAAATGCAGCCCGTACTGTAGAAACTGTTTCTGGTTTTCGCGGCCCAACTGGGCGAAGGTATCCGTCCATTTTACCAGTTCAACCGGATTTCCGCGCCAGCATTTGCGCAGCCAGTCGAGCAGCAGGTGTGCATCGTCGTTTTCCGGGTTGTCGGCCAGCGACAGGGCCGCGCCAAAATCGCCACCCGCCAAAAAGGCGATCTGCCGGGCCCGTGTTGCGTCGAGGCCGCGCCGCTGGGCAAGTCCTTCGGAAATTTCCTCATCGCTAAGCAGGTCGGTTTTCACCAGTTGGCAGCGGGAAAGGATGGTATTCAGGATGGCTTCCTGGTTTTCGGCAGCGAGCAGGAAAATGGTCTGATCCGGCGGCTCTTCGATGAGTTTCAGCAACCGGTTACCTTCTTTACCCAGGTATTCGGGCATCCACATCACCAGAATCTTGTAGCGGCCTTCGAAGGTGGTGAGGCTCAGTTTTTTGATGATGGCATTACACTCGTCTTTGGTGATATTGCCCTGCTTGTTGTCGGCGCCGAGTTGTTGCAGCCAGGTATTGACGTCGCTGTAGGGGTTGTTGTTCAAAAAAGCCCGCCACTCTTTCAGGTAGTTGGTGCTCACCATATTGGCGCCCACCGTAGGAAAAGAGAAGTGAATATCGGGGTGAACGAACGCTTCGGCTTTGTGGCAGGCGTTGCACACGCCGCAGGCGCCCTGCGGGCCGGGGTGTTCGCATTGCAGGAGTTGGGCGAAGGCGACTGCCAGCGCCAGGTTGCCGCTCCCGGTAGGGCCGAGGAAGAGCAGGGCGTGCGGTACACGCTCGCCGGCCGCCAGTTGCAGCAGAAAATGTTTGGTTCTGTCCTGACCGATTAAATCGTCGAATTGCACGTCGTATCTTTGTGAATGAATGCCGCTGCGAAGGTAGGTTGATGGTTTATGAGTTTATAGGTTTAGGGGTTTATAGTTTAGGGGTTTATAGTTTATGGGTTTATGGGTTTATGTCCATCGACCCGGGATAAGGAAGAACTGCAAGTAACCCGAGCCGCTGGACATAAACCTGTAAACCTATAAACCTATAAACCTATAAACCTGTAAACAATCAGCCCCTAAACCAACCAGTCAACCTATCAACTCCCTCCACCATGCTCATTTCCGCCATTGTCGCCGTCGCTCACCGAAATGTTATCGGGAAAGACAACCAGATACCCTGGTACCTGCCGGCCGACCTGAAGTATTTCAAACGCACGACGCTCGATCACCACGTGATCATGGGCCGCAACTCCTTCCACAGCATCGGGCGGCCGCTGCCCAAACGAACGAACATTGTGATCACCCGCGACCCGTTTTTTACCGCCGAAGGTGTGCTGGTGGCGCATTCGCTGGAAGAAGCGCTCGGCATGGCCTACGACAATGGTGAAACGGAAGCGTTTATCATCGGTGGCGGCGCGATTTACCGCGAAAGCAGCCATTTGTGGGATAAAATTTACCTGACCGAAGTGAACCTGGAGGTGGATGGAGATGTTTTCTTTCCTGAAATCAACCCGGAGGAATGGCGGGAAACGGCCCGCGAAGCGCATGAACCCGACGAAAAGAACGAGTGGGCGTATGTGTTTCGGGTACTGGAGCGTATTTAGTTATTGGTTATACGTTATTAGTTATCAGGGTGGTGGTGGGCCATTTGTACAGATTTTTGGCACCACGATTGGGCAGCCAGGAATCTGTGCAAATGGCCCACCACCACCCTGATAACTAATAACCGATAACCAATAACAGTAACCAAATTTGGTTAAAAACGGACCCCAATAATTTTATACTCCCCCGGAGATACAAAAATAACCCGCAATTTTTTATACTTTTGCACCGGATTTGTCAGAACAAAGGTTTTGCCAAACGCCCGATGTCGCCCGACAAATTTCTTTTCAGGCCTAAAACGGAAGCCTGCACCGAAAAACCGGCGGCAATTGCTTACAGGGATTTATACACCAATCAAGTCTGGTTATCTGATAACATGGAAAAGAAGCGTTTGCTTATTATCACCCAGGAACTGGAGCCGTACACGGAAGGCCCAGAGATATCATCACTAGTGGCAAAATTGCCCAAGTATTTACAGGATACCGGGTACGAATTGCGGATTTTGATGCCGCGTTACGGCGTAGTGAATGAACGGCGCCACCGCCTGCACGAAGTAGTGCGTCTTTCCGGGATGAATATCATCGTCGACGACGACGACTACCCGCTCATCATCAAAGTAGCCTCCCTGCCAAACTCGCGTTTGCAGGTTTATTTCCTTGACAATGAAGACTTTTTCAAACGGAAAGCCATTTTTGAAGATGAATCCGGCGAACCGTTCGAAGACAACCCCGACCGCGCTGCGTTTTTCTGCAAAGGTGCGATCGAAACGGTAAAAAAATTCGGCTGGGCGCCCGACATCGTGCTGTGTATCGGCTGGATGACGAGCCTCATCCCCTTGTACCTGCGCACCGCATACAAGACGGAACCGATTTTTGCCAACTCGCAACTCGTGTATTCCGTATACGGCACCCCGCGCGAACGCGAAGGCGGCGACCGCTTTATGGAAAAGGCAGCAATCAACAACCTGTCGAAAAAAGACCTGGAATCCTTCCGCGACGGAGACGGCATTTCCATGCACAAAGGCGCTGCTACTTATGCGGATGCACTGATCATCGGCAGCGATTCGGTGGACACCAGCGTTGATTACCTGTCCGTCGCGCAGGACAAACCCGTTCTCCCCTGGAAAGGAACGGAGGAAATGCTCGCCAACCACGGCGAATTTTTCCGCAGCCTGCTCGAAGCCGAAGTGCCTCAATAGGCTTTTCGTATTGAATTTTCAAGATTAATTCAGAATATCGGCGAGGGAGCCCGGAGTGTAATACGCTCCGGTTCCCTCGTCTTTTAAGAAAACATGAAACAAAAATTCCCCGTATTCGCCGCATTCCTTGTAACGGCCCTGATGCTTTGGACCGCCTGCACGCGCACCAGCCCCTTCGGCTCCGACCTGCTGGGCGACCAGCTGGCTGATTATGATTTCACCGACACCCTGACCATCCGCTGCACCATCGAACTGGAAGACAGCCTCGTTACGTCCGACCGGATTTCTACCGCCCCGTATTTTCTCTGCGGCGATATGACCGACCCGTATTTCGGCAAAACAAAAGCGGATATCTACACCCTCTTTCAGCCGGGCGTACCCACCGCGCTGGAATCTACCCTCCGCTTCGACTCCATCATGCTGTACATGCGGTACGCCAATGCGGGCCTGTATGGCGACTCCACCCAACCGCAAACGATCCGGGTAGAACGCGTCAGCGACGGGTATTCCATCGATCCCGTCAAAGTGTACTATTCTACCAGTTCATTGCCGGTTAGTACTACGGAAATAGGCAGGATTGACAACTTTTTGCCCAAACCGGGCAGACTGGACAGCCTGTTTTCCACCACTGCCAGGGGAGCATACATTAAAATCCGCCTGGACGATAATTTCGGAAAGGAACTCATGGCGCTCGACAGCGCGACGCTTGCCGACGACTCTTTGTTTTATACCAAACTCCGCGGCCTGAAAATTACCAGCACCTCTTCGGGCGCTACGCCGGGCCTTATTCTGCCCATCAACCTGAATGACCAGAACTTCAGCCGTATCCGCTTGTACTACACCCGGAACGATACCATTCACGGCACGTTCGATTATTTTTTCCAGGGCAGCAATAAGTTTTCTAATTTTATCCACGATTACGGTACCAGCGCTGCGGGTCAGCAGATTGGACTGGAAGCAAATGACCTGCTGTACGTACAGGGTGCACAGGGATTGAAGGTTAAAATCGAGATCCCGTACGTCGACCGACTGGAAAATATCGCAGTGAATGAAGCCGATTTACTCCTGACCGTCAACGAGATGCTGCCAAACGATCTGCCGGCACTGCTCAAGCCGGCTTCGCAATTGGTATTGTCGCGTTCGGTAGCCGATACGGCATACGATTTTACTTCCGATGTGTATAACTCCATCAATGCCCTGAATAATTATACTTATTTTGGCGGAGCCCCTAACAAGGAAACCGAATCATCGGGAATCGTTACCAGGTACCACCAGAATATGTCCGATTATTTACAGGAACTGGTGGACTTGCCTGCCGGCAGCGATATTAAAAAGAAAACCGTATACCTGAATGTGAACCTGCAAAGCCGAACGGCGATGCGATCTATTCTGTACGGCCCCAAAAGCACAACCTACCCTGCGAAACTTTTGTTGAAGTATACGAGAGTGAAATAGGGTTTATAGGTTTATGAGTTTATAATGGCCACTCGGTAGCAGGACGTTCATTTCAATTGAGTGGCCATTATAAACCCATAAACTCATAAACCTATAAACCTTCATCAACACAACCAGCTTTCACCAATCCAACCAGATAAAATATGTGTGGAATTGTTGCTTACATCGGTTCCAAAAAAGCCTACCCCATTCTGATCAAAGGTCTTGCCCGGCTGGAATACCGCGGATACGACAGTGCAGGTATTGCCCTGCAAAACGGAGACCTGCGCGTTTATAAAAAGAAAGGCAAGGTGGCCGATCTCGTCGATTATACCAAAGGCAAAAATACTGAAGGTAGTATCGGCATGGGCCATACCCGCTGGGCCACGCACGGCAAACCCGACGATACCAATGCCCACCCGCATTCCAGCGGCAACGACCGGCTGATGCTCATACACAATGGCATTATCGAAAACTACGCCGTGCTGAAAAGCGCGTTGATCAAGCATGGTCACACGTTCAAAAGTGAAACCGATACGGAAGTGCTGGTACACCTGATCGAGGAAGTACAGCAGCAGGAAAACCTGCCCATCGAAGAAGCGGTACGCCAGGCGCTCACACAAGTGCACGGCGCCTTCGCCATTGTGGTAATGGACCGCCAGGACCCATACAAAATTGTGGCTGCCCGCCGTTCCAGCCCATTGGTGATCGGTATCGGAAAGGGCGAATTTTTTATCGGCTCCGATGCCACGCCCATCGTGGAACACACCAAAAAAGTGGTGTATCTCAACGACGAAGAGGTAGCCACCTGCACCCTCGAAGGCGACCTGACCATCAAAACCCTGCGCAATGAAGTGATGACGCCCACCATTCACCAGATCGAACTGGAAATCGAACAACTGGAGAAAGGCGGCTACGACTATTTCATGCTGAAGGAAATATATGAGCAACCTACCACCATCGCCGAATGTATGCGCGGCCGCATGGACGCCGAAGAAGGCTGGATGCGCCTGGGCGGTATGGAAGAACACATGAAGCGCATCATCAATGCCCAGCGCATGATTATTCTGGGTTGCGGCACTTCGTGGCACGCGGGCATGATCGCCGAATATTTGTTCGAGGAAATCGCACGCCTGCCCGTGGAAGTGGAATACGCTTCGGAATTCCGGTACCGCAATCCGGTGGTACGCGAAAACGACGTGGTGCTGGCCATTTCCCAGTCGGGCGAAACCGCCGACACCTATGCGGCACTCGAGCTCGCCAAGGAACGCGGCGCACTCACGTACGGCATCGTCAACGTTGTCGGTTCGTCCATTGCACGCCTCACGCACAGCGGTTCGTACATCCACGTGGGACCGGAAATCGGCGTGGCATCTACCAAGGCCTTTACCGGCCAGGTGACCATGCTGACGATGATGGCGATTATTGTTGGTTACGAACGTGGTTTCCTGCCCAAATCGGAGTACCAGAAACTGGTGCAGGAACTGGCACGCATTCCGCAAAAAGTAGAAGAACTGCTGAAAAACTGCCAGAAGCAGGTGGAATACATTGCCGGCGAATTCAAAAATGCGCCCAACGCCCTCTACCTGGGTCGCGGCTACAATTTCCCGGTGGCCCTGGAAGGTGCGCTCAAACTGAAAGAAATCAGTTACATCCACGCCGAAGGTTACCCGGCGGCCGAAATGAAACACGGCCCCATTGCCCTGATCGACGAGAATATGCCCGTTTTTGTGATCGCCACGAACAAAAGTGCGCACGAAAAGGTTGCTTCCAATATACAGGAAGTAAAAGCCCGGAAAGGTGTGGTCATCGCCGTCATTACGGAAGGCGACGAAACGATTAAAAACCTGGCCGACTTCGCTATTGAAATACCGGAGACGGAAGAACCGTTTACTCCTTTATTGTCCGTTATTCCGCTGCAACTGCTGGCATATCATATCGCCGTTCTGCGCGGCTGTAATGTGGACCAGCCCAGGAATCTGGCCAAATCGGTCACGGTGGAATGAGGATAACCGGCGTTCTCAACCTCTAAACTCCTCAACTCTCAACAACTCCGAAAACCCAACAACATTTCGAACAACCCAATTCATGAACAGATTAGATATAGAATACAATACTGAACGCTCGCATATCCGCTTCCCGGAATACGGCCGTTCTATTCAGGAGATGATCATCCACGCCAAAAACATTGAAAATCCGGGGTTGCGGCAAAAAACCGTGGAATCCATTGTGGGCCTGATGATCCAACTGGGTCCTTCCGGCAATAAAAATATGGACGATTACCGGGAAAAACTCTGGAACCACGTCTTCGAAATTGCCGATTACGAACTGGATGCCACGCCTCCTCCCGGCATCATCATTCGCCGCGTAGAAGAGCGTGCCAAAGCCGCGCCGCTGGGTTACCCGGCATCGGCTACCCGCTACCGCCACTATGGCAACAGCATTCAGGCCCTGATTAAAAAGGCCATTGAAATGCCCGAAGGCTCTAAAAAGGAGGGATTTGTGGAAGTCATCGCTTCGTACATGAAACTGGCCTACAAAACCTGGAACAAAGAGCACTACGTCAGCGACGATATCGTAAAAGAAGACCTGGAAAACCTGTCGGACGGCCAACTGGCGCTGCACGAAGGCCACGATTCGCTCGACAAACTGGCGGCCGGTGCAGGCAAGCATGACAAGGACCGCATCCGTAGTAACAGCAACAACCAGCGCAACCGCAAACAGCGCCCCGGCGGCGGAAACAACGGAAACCAGCGCAATAACCGCAATAGCAACAGCAGCAACCAGCGGAATAACGGAGGAAACTTCAGAAAACGGAAAAAGTGATTTTTGTCGATTACATGATTTCAGATTACATGATTTTAGATTTAAGAGGGCATCCAGTTTCAATCTTAAATCTAAAATCATGTAATCTTACATCTTAAATCTTCAGGCTTTCCACTTGATGCCGCAGCCAATCGCTTTGGTTTGTTTCACCGGCACTTCTTTCCCTGCCAGGAGCGCATCCACCGCATTTTCCACATACTTTTCTTTCACTTCCGACGGCTCTTCTGAGTTGTCGTCGATGGCGCCGATGTAGCGGACCACACGGTTCTCGTCCAGCACAAATACGTGCGGCGTACGTGTAGCGCCGTAGGTTTTGGCAATTTCCTGCGTTTCGTCGTACAGGTATGCATACGGGATACTTTTCTCCTTCACCCGTTTTTGCATGTTGACGTAACTGTCGGCCGGCGCGATGGTTTTATCGTTGGAGTTGATGGCGATCACCGGAAAACCCTGCGATGCGTATTTTTTGTGCAACGCGATCACACGGTCTTCATACGCCATGGCATACGGGCAGTGGTTGCAGGTAAACACGACGATGTAACCTTTCACGTCCTTCTGGTCGGCCAGCGCCACCATTTTTCCATCCACATTTTTCAGGCTGAAATCGCGAGCCGTATCGCCAACCGAGTACCCGCCCGGATTCTTAACGGTAAAAGAGAGTGTGGCGAGTGTTGCCGCAACCGCGCACCATGCAAGGAGTTGTTTCATGTTGATAAAGTTTATTGTGATGAAATTTTTGAAAATATGAGGATTCAAGGATACGAGTATTTGATTTCAGATACTCGTATCCTCAAATACTCGAATCCTCATCCCTCACTCCAGCACCGACCGCACCGCCGCCTCCAGTTCTTCATACGTCAACTGTTTTTCAAAAAACAGGTACTGGTTTTTTCTTTTGGCGATAATCAGCGTAGCCGGAATAGCACCCGACCAGTCGGGACTAACCCGGTCTATCCAGTTATTGGGATTGGATTCGTCCATAAAAACCACCCGGCTTTTCAGTTTCTTTTTGGCTACGAAGGGTTTGACTTTCGTTTCCACCTGTTTTTTAAAATCGTTGCTGACAAGGATCACCTCCACTTTCCGGCCGGCGTATTCCTTGTTCAATTTTTCAAAAGAAGGTAATTCCGCTACACAGGGCGCGCACCAGGTCGCCCAGAAATTAATCACCCGGACGGTGTCGGTATCCGCCTGTTTCCAGGCATCGATCTGTGCGGCTTTGATAAACGGAATGTCCTGGGCCGGCAGCATTCGACTGCCAAGAATCAATAATACCAGCAGGGTCTGTTTCATAAGCAAGGACAACGCGTAGCGGCAGGGGTTGTTTCACAAATTTCAGTCAATGCCCGACAGTTGACCGTGAAATACCGTTCAAATTAGACTAAAATGCGCCCATGCACTCCCGCCGTCTCACTTCTCAACTCTCACGTCTCACTTCTATTCTACGGTTCACCCTTCGGATTCTACCATTCACGGCTTTTTTCTTTGGCCGGCGTCAGGGTAAGCCCACCTTTGCCGTGTCATTGAACGAAAACGATTTAAACGATACTTTTATGAAAATCACGACCCTCTGGACTTTACTTCCCGCCTTGCTGCTTCCTTTTTTACTGGCAGCACAAACTCAAACCCTGCGTGGTACCGTGTACGACCAGCAATCGGAAACGCCACTGATTGGCGCTACCGTTCAACTGATCACCGATGCGCAGCCGGTGGGTGCCTCTACCGACGTAAACGGCATTTTTACCCTGAAAAACATTCCTGTCGGCCGTCAGGCATTGCGCGTTACCTACCTGGGCTACGAACCGCAAACAGTGAGCAACGTGCTCGTAACGGCCGGGAAAGAAGTACTGCTCGACGTGCGCATGCAGGAGTCTTTTTCCAAACTGAATGAAATCACGGTGACGGCCAAAGTCGACAAAGACCGGCCGATGAACGAACTGGCCACCATTTCGGCACGCCAGTTCAATACCGAAGAAGTGATGCGCTACTCCGGCGGCCGCAACGACGTAGCCAAAATGGTAGCCAATTTCGCCGGCGTGGCCGCCAACAACGACGCCCGCAACGACATCATAATCCGGGGCAATTCGCCCACCGGTGTGTTGTGGCGGCTCGAAGGCATTCCGATGCCCAACCCCAACCACTTTTCCACGCTGGGCACTACCGGCGGCCCGGTTTCGGCGCTGAATCCCAATATGATTGCCAACTCCGATTTTCTCACCGGCGCTTTTCCAGCCGAATACGGCAATGCTACGGCAGGTGTGTTCGACATCAACCTGCGCACCGGCAACAAGGAGAAATTCGAATTTATGGGCCAGTTGGGCGCCTTTTCGGGCCTGGAAGCGCTGGCGGAAGGTCCCTTGAATAAAAAAGACAACGGATCATTTGTGGTGGCTTACCGGCATTCGTTTGTGGAACTGGCCTCCGCAGCCGGCATCAACGTGGGTACTACGGCTACTCCGCAATACAAAGACCTCTCGTTCAATGTCGATCTGGGCAATACCAAAGCGGGTAAATTTTCCGTATTCGGCATCGGCGGCTGGAGCGCTATCGACTTTTTCGGCGCAGAAAGCGACACGACCGACCTGTTTGCCAACCCTAACCAGAATGCCTATAACGTGTCGAAATTCGGCGTGTTCGGCGTGAAACACAACCTGCTGCTCAACGACCATTCGTTTGTCCGCACCGTATTGAGCGCTTCCTACTCCGGAAACACGTACAAAAGTGAAGATATTCGTCAGGAAGACAGCAACGGACAGCCGTTTCAACTGAACGACGTGAACGACGGCCTGACAACGTATCGCCTGTCATCGTTTTACAACAACAAGATCAACAGCCGCCTGACGCTTCGCACCGGTTTTCTGCTGCAAAACCAGCACATCGACACGTATATCAACACCCGCGAAAACCAGTTGGATTACGACGGCGACGGCCAGCCAGACTGGGTAACGCAACGCGATTTCAACGGCGCTTTCAACCTGCTGGAAGTGTATGCACAAACGCAATACCGCCTGACGGAAAAACTCACGCTGAATGCCGGTTTACACAGCCAGTATTTCGATGAAACGGAGGATTTCGTACTGGAGCCCCGCGCAGCAGTCAACTGGAAATTCACTCCCCGGCAGTCGCTCAACCTCGGCTACGGCATACACCACCAGACCCAACCGCTTCCGGTGTTCTTTTTCCGCGAACGGCTGTCCGACGGCTCGTACGTGAACAACAACAAAAACCTCGATTTCACCCGCAACCAGCACCTGGTGCTCGGCTACGATTTCAAACCCGCCGCTGCCTGGCATTTCAAAGCCGAAGCCTACTACCAGTGGCTGACCGACGTGCCGGTGGATCTGACGGTTTCGAGTTTTTCTCTCCTGAATGCCGGCGCCGATTTTGTATTCCCGGACAAAGGTTCGCTGGTGAATGAAGGCACGGGCACCAACATGGGACTGGAACTGACCGCCGAAAAATTCTTCTCGCATGGCTACTACGGGATGGTCACGGTGAGTCTCTTCGATTCGAAATACAAGGGTTCGGACGGCATCGAACGCAGCACAGCCTTCAATGGCCAATACGTGGCCAACGTGCTGGCGGGCAAGGAATTTCAACTCGGCAACACGGGACGCCGTTTCCTCACGCTCGACACCAAAGCGACATTCGCAGGAGGCCGCCCGTACACGCCCGTAAACCTGGAAGCCAGCCGCGCGGCGGGCCGTGAAATCCTGTTCGAAGACCAGGCTTTCAGCGAAAAACTGGACGGTTATTTCCGCTGGGATTTTAAAATCGGCATGCGTATGAACAGCGCCAAACGCAAACTGTCACAAACTTTTTTCCTCGATTTCCAGAATGTGACCAACAACAAAAATATATTCGCCATACGGTACAACGAAGTGAAGGGCAATGTGGGTACGACTTATCAGATCGGCTTTTTCCCGGATGTGTTGTACCGCATAGAGTTTTAACCAACTTTAAAAATCCACGTTATGCAACCGCATACCATTATAGGAGCAGGCGGCGCTATCGGCACGCCCCTCGCACAACTTTTGCTCGAACAGAAACAAGCCGTACGCCTGCTCTCCCGCTCGGGGAGAGCACTGGCAGGCGCGGAATCGCGCGCAACAGACGTGTTCAACCTGCCCGAACTGACGGAAGCCGTTCGTGGTTCGAAGGTGGCTTACCTGCTGGTCGGCCTGGACTACAACACCAAAATATGGCAGGAAAAATGGCCGGTGGTAATGCAAAACACCATCCGTGCCTGTGCGGTAACCAACGTGCCGCTTGTTTTCTTCGACAACGTGTACATGTACGGACCCGTGGAAGGGAAAATGACGGAAGAAACGCCCTTTCGGCCCAGCAGTAAAAAAGGCGAGGTGCGGGCTAAAATAGCCACTATGCTGCTGGATGCCGTTCAGCGCGGCGAATTGAAAGCCAGCATCGCGCGGTCGGCCGATTTCTACGGTCCCTGGGCCGACGAAAAAAGTATGTTTTATCAAACGGTTTTCAAGAACTACGCAGAAGGCAAAAAAGCGCAGTGGCTCGGAAATCCCGACATGCCGCACTCCATGTCGTATACCCTCGATTGCGCCAAAGGGCTGGCGCTGCTGGCCGGCGACCCCACATCTTTTAATCAAACCTGGCACCTGCCCACGCACAACCCTCCGCCGGTGCCGAAAGACCTGATCCAACTGGTAGCGAAGGACATGGGCGTGCCGTACAAAGGCGTGCAGGTGGCAACGAAAACGATCACCCGGCTCATCGGCCTGTTTGTACCCATCATGCGTGAAATGGTGGAAATGATTTACCAGAACGAACAGCCGTACTGGTTCGATTCCACCAAATTTGAACAACATTTTCAGTACCAGCCTATTTCATACGAACAAGGCATTCTGGACACGATCGCGTTTTACAACCTGAAAAAAGGTTAAACCGGCATCATCATGAAAAATAAACAAAAGGATTGCACCCTGCTGGGTTTCGACGACCGCCTGTTCCGGCTCATCGGGATACCCGT
>JAKQJD010000210.1 GCA_029561355.1 Bacteroidota bacterium
TCACAACATGAACACCCTGCTCGGCATAGAACTCTCCACCTGGTGGTTTCTCGTACTCGGCGCGGTTTTTTCGGGCTACGCCATTCTCGACGGCTTCGATCTGGGTGCGGGCGCTTTGCACCTGTTTTTCCGGAAAGAAGAGAGCCGTCGTATTGCACTGAACGCCATCGGTCCGGTGTGGGACGGTAATGAAGTGTGGCTGGTGATCGGCGGCGGAGCGCTTTTTGCCGGATTCCCTGCGGTGTATGCCACTGTACTTTCGGCTTTTTACGTGCCGTTCATGTTGCTGCTGACGGGACTGATTTTCCGCGCCATCAGCATCGAGTTTCGCAGCAAAGAGCCCATGCGCTGGTGGCGGCTTGTGTGGGACATTAATTATTCCGCTTCCAGCATACTTGTTGCCGGGCTGCTGGGCCTGATATTGGGAAATGTGATCCAGGGCATCGCCATCGGGGCCGATTATGAATACAAGGGCAGCACCTGGGATTTTTTCAACCCCTTCGCACTGCTCACCGGACTGACGACCATTGCGCTGTTTGCCATGCACGGCGCCATTTACCTGGTAATGAAAACCGAAAACCGTCTGCATGCGCGCCTGATGGGCATGGTGGCCGTTACGAGCCGCGGGTTTGTGGTGCTGTATTTTATCCTGACGATGGCTACACTCATTTATATTCCGGAAATGGCCGACAAGTTTCGCCGGCATCCGACGCTGTTTGTGGCCCCGGCACTGGCGGTTTTGTTTGCCATCAATGTGCGCCGGATGGCGGAAAAACGCAGATATATGCTCGCATTCGTGTTTTCCGGACTTACGACGGCATTTCTGCTGGTATTGGTGGCCATGGGATTGTTTCCGGTAATCGTACCGAGCAGCATCGATCCCGCTTTTCACCTGACGGCTCAAAACAGCGCTTCTACACCGTATACCCTGCGTATCTTGCTGCTCATTGCCGCCATTGGAACGCCGCTGGTAGCCTTTTATACGGGGTTTGTTTTCTGGACGTTCCGGGGTAAGGTGAAACTTGATAAAACCAGTTATTAGGGTGTTTAGGGTGTGGTGTTTGGTGTTTCGGGTACATTGCCCAAGCATACTGAACCCACCTAAAAACAAAACACCACCAACGAAACACCAAAAAAATGCTCGTTCCACTGCTGCTGATCGACGACGAAGCCCCGCTTCGTTCCCTGCTCGCCCGCATCCTGGGCCTGGAGCAATATCTGGTGACCGAAGCCGGTACGGCGAAAGAAGGGTTGCGCCTGCTTGAAAAAGAAGATTTTCCAATCATTCTGTGCGACGTGAAACTGCCCGATGGCAATGGCGTGGAACTGGTATCGCAATTTAAAAAAATCCGGCCGGCCAGCGAAGTGATACTCCTCACCGCTTACGGCACTATTCCCGGCAGCGTTAAAGCCATTCAGCACGGTGCTTTCGATTACCTGACCAAGGGCGACGACAACGACCGTATTCTGCCGGTCGTGAGCCGGGCTGCCGAAAAAGCGATGCTCCAGCGCCGTATCCGGCAACTCGAAGAAAAAGTAGGCCGTAAATACCATTTCGACAACATGCTCGGCCATTCGACAGCCCTGCTGCGTGCGGTCGATCTGGCAAAAAAAGTAGCGCCCACCGACGCTACTGTACTCCTGACGGGCGAAACGGGCACCGGAAAAGAGGTGTTCGCCGAGGCTATTCACCAGGCCAGCACGCGCAACACCAAAACCTTCGTGGCCGTGAATTGCAGCGCCCTGGGCCGCGAAATCCTCGAAAGCGAACTCTTCGGCCACAAAGCCGGCGCATTTACCGGGGCTATCCGCGACAAAAAAGGCCTGTTCGAAGAAGCGCACCAGGGCACGTTGTTTCTCGACGAAATCGGCGAAATGCCGCTGGATTTACAGGCAAAACTGCTCCGCGTGCTCGAAACCGGTGAATTTATGCGGGTGGGCGACACCAAAACAATCCGTACCGACGTGCGCATCATTGCCGCGACCAATCGCGACCTGTTGCAGGAAAGCGGCGATGGCCATTTCCGCTCCGACCTGTATTATCGCCTCTCGGTGTTCCAGATTCAACTGCCCGCCCTGCGCGACCGGAAAGGAGATATCCCGGTGCTGGCTGCCTGGTTTGCCCGTTTTTTTGCCGACAAAATGAATCGCCCCGTTCCTGAACTGGCGCCCGATTTTATCGAAAAACTGATTCAGTACGACTGGAAAGGCAATATCCGCGAACTGAAAAACGTGATCGAACGCGCCGTAATCCTGGCTTCGGGCACCCTCACGGCCGACCTGCTTCCTGCTGAAATCCTGTTCGCCGCCGACCACGAATCTGCCGGCAGCGGCTCTTCCTTCGATCTTTCCGCCTCGGAAAAAACTTTGATTCGCAAAGCCCTCCAACACACAAAAGGTAACAAAACGGAGGCGGCGCGCCTGCTCGGCGTGGGACTGACGACGCTGTACCGGAAGATCGAGGAGTATGGGTTGAATGGGTAATACTATTTTTCAAAATGGGAATCGGACAGGAGTGCCCGGGTAATCATTCGATGACTTCGAGTCATCGGATGATTACCCGGGCACTCCTGTCCGATTCCCATTTTGAAAAAAACCTTTCCATTTTGGTAGGGTCGGCGAACAACCCGGTACAGCAAACATGCAGTGAATTTATTTTTAATAGGTTGATTGTCAATATATTATAATATTTTTTTAAAAAATAATTAAAGACTGGTCCGTATTTGGCAAAGAGGCATGTGTGTCATCAGATGAATAAAGGGATGGCACACCTGAAAAATGAATACGCAAAATATTATGGAAGTATTCCACCGGTCGCGCCGCTTAATTGCACTCACCCGTGATTGTATTTTAGATCGCCAGTACAGGAAACTCCGGCAGTGTTTATTGATTGCAGAAAAACAACTGCAGGAAGGAAACAGCCAGGAAAAAATGGTCATTCAGAACGACTACATGTTCTCGCTGTCTACTTTGATTGACCGCCTCGGTCAGGAGCGCAAGATCGTTTTGGGGCTGTTGCCCCCCATGTTGCAGCGCGCCTATCTCTCGCAGATAAACACATCCGGTGTATAACTATTTCCAATGAACATCAGTTGGTTTTATGATCATAATCAATAGAATATGAATATAAAATATCAAATTTTGTTTATCGGAATTCACTTCGATTCAAAATAAAAATCACCATGACTTTACTATTGCTCGCTGCCGGACTCCTCTGTTTCGGGCTGTTTTTCCGCGCCACCGATTTTTTCGAAAAAATTTAAACTGCCTTCTCCATGATCTGGCTTTTCATTATTTCCATAATGGTTTTCGGCTACCTGGTTTATGTGTTGCTGAAACCTGAAAAATTCTGATTGGTTGAGGTTGTTGAGAATGTTGAGGGGTTGAGAATGTTGAGAATGTTGAGGGTGCTTCGCCCAATCATCTCAACTGTTCCCCTCAACAACCTCAACCCTCAACAACCTCAACAACCTCAATCCTCAACAATCTCAACCCTCAACAACCTCAACCCTCAACACCCTCAACCCTCAACAACCTCAACCCTCAACATTCTCAACCCCTCAACAACCTCAACCATTCTCAACTTTCTCCACAACAATGAATACCGAAATCACAGGCATCCTTGCCTCCTTTTTTCTTACCCTGGCCCTGGCCTGGCCGCTGGGGCGCTACATCGCCCGGGTGTATGCCGGGGAACGTACCTGGACCGATCTGGTGCTGGGCCCTGTCGAACGATTGTTTTTCCGCGTCAGCGGTATCGATTCCACCCGTGAAATGACCTGGGTAGAGCACATGAAAGCCATGCTGACCATCAATTTGCTTTGGTTTTTGCTGACCATGTTCGTACTGATGAACATGGCCTGGCTTCCGCTCAACCCCGACGGCAACCCGTCGATGTCGCCCGACCTGGCGTTCAATACCACGATTTCCTTTGTCGTCAACTGCAATTTGCAGCACTATAGCGGCGAATCGGGCCTGAGTTACCTCGGCCAGATCTGGCTCATGTTCCTGCACTTCGTGAGTGCCGCCACAGGTATGGCCGCAGCGGCGGTGCTGTTCAACGCCCTGCGCGAACGGCAGACCACGGCGCTGGGTAATTTTTACGACTATTTCCTGAAATCCTGCACGCGCATTTTGTTGCCGATTTCCATGGTGGTAACGCTGTTCCTCCTGTTCAGCGGCACACCGATGACCTTCGAAGGAAAAGACACCATCGTCGGTTTGCAGGGCGATACCATTCAGGTGAGCCGCGGACCGGTGGCTGCATTTGTCGCCATCAAACACGTGGGCACCAACGGCGGCGGCTTCTTCGGGGCCAACTCCGCCCACCCGCTGGAAAACCCTACCTATTTTACCTCAATGGTAGAAATGGTGGCGCAATTCATCATTCCGCTGGCGATGGTGTTTGCCTTCGGTTTTTTCCTGCGCCGCCGCAAATTTGCGCTCATGGTATTCGGGGTGATGACCATTGGGTTCTTGTTGCTGGTCATCCCGAACATCCTTTTTGAAATGAACGGCAACCCCGCCATTTCTGCCATGGGTGTCGACCAGGCCTCGGGAGCGCAGGAAGGCAAGGAAATGCGAATAGGCGCAGGTTTGTCGGCTTACTGGAGTATTCTGACAACCGTCATATCCACCGGGTCGGTCGGCGCCATGCACGACAGCACGATGCCGCTTTCCGGCATGAACGAATTGCTGGCGATGATGGTCAACGGTTTTTACGGCGGCTGCGGCGTCGGACTGCTCAATTTCTTTATCTACATCATCATTGCCGTGTTCATCGCCGGCTTGATGGTCGGCAGAACGCCGGAATTTATGGGTAAAAAAGTGGAAGCCCGCGAGGTGAAAATCGCCATGCTGGTCGCCTTGCTTAGTCCGCTGCTCATCATGGGCGGCACGGCCCTGGCCGCCTGGATGCAGGTGCAAAATCCCGACCTGCCCTGGTTGAACAACCCCGGATTTCACGGTTTTTCCGAAATGCTGTATGAAATGACTTCCGCCAATGCCAACAACGGTTCCGGATTCGAAGGCTTGGGCGACAACAACCCGTTTTGGAATATTTCCACCGGATTTGTGCTGCTGCTCGGTCGTTTTATTCCCATCATCGGCCCCATCGCCATTGCCGGTTTGCTGGCTTCAAAAAAATACATTCCGGAAAGCGCAGGCACCCTGAAAACGGACACGGCAACTTTCGGCGTCATGATCTTTTCCGTGATCGCCATCCTTACCGCGCTGTCCTATTTTCCGGCGCTGGCGCTGGGGCCGATCGCGGAGTTTTTTTCCATGTGAAACAAATCGGCAACATCCTTCGGGCCTTGCCTGTCAACCCTGATAACTGATAACCGATAACTGATAACAAAAAATGAAAAATACATCAAAAAAGGGCTTATTCCAGCCCGAACTGGTACGTGCCGCTTTGTGGCAGTCGGTCGTCAAACTCGACCCGCGCCAGATGTTTCGCAACCCCGTTATGTTTACCGTGGAAGTAGGTACTGCCATCATGCTGGTGGTCACGCTGCTCTCCATGAACCCTGCTGCCGACACAGCCACGCTCGGCCACCCGGGCTACAATTTTGTGGTGTTTGTACTGCTGCTGCTGACGGTTTTGTTCGCCAATTTCGCCGAGGCATTTGCCGAAGCGCGGGGCAAGGCGCAGGCGGAAAGCCTGCGTAAAACCCGCAAGGACACACCGGCACGAAAACTGGGTGCCGATGGAAATGTGACCTTAGTGTCATCGTCCCTGCTGCGTCGCGGCGACCGGTTCGTATGTGAAGCCGGCGACATCATCCCGACCGACGGAGAAATCACCGAAGGCCTGGCTACCATTGACGAAAGTGCCATTACCGGCGAATCGGCGCCGGTGATCCGCGAAGCGGGCGGCGATAAATCGAGTGTGACCGGCGGTACGAAAGTCTTGTCGGACCGTATTGTGGTGCAGGTGAGCGTTCAGCCCGGCGAAAGTTTTCTGGATAAAATGATCGCCCTGGTGGAAGGCGCCAGCCGGCAAAAAACGCCCAATGAGATCGCGCTGACTATTTTGCTGGCCGGTTTCACCATCGTCTTCGTCATCGTATGTGTGACGCTCAAACCGTTTGCAGATTATGCGAATACGCCGATTTCGATTGCGGCGTACGTGTCATTGTTCGTTTGCCTCATCCCGACTACCATCGGCGGCTTGCTGTCGGCTATTGGGATAGCGGGGATGGACCGTGCCTTGCGCGCCAACGTGATCACCAAATCGGGTAAAGCCGTGGAAACGGCCGGCGACCTCGACGTGCTGCTGCTCGATAAAACGGGCACCATCACCATCGGGAACCGCAAAGCCACCCATTTTTACCCGTCAGCAGGTATAAAAGAATCGGAATTTATCCGCTATGCCGTCCTTTCCTCGCTGGCCGACGAAACGCCGGAAGGGAAATCTATCGTGGAACTGGCGGGAAAAGAAGCAACGCAGGGATTGAGCGTCGACGGCGCGCGCCTGATCAAATTCTCCGCCGAAACGCGCAGCAGCGGCGTGGACATGTCCGACGGCGCACGCATCCGTAAGGGTGCGTTCGACGCCATCCGCAACCTGGCCGCCAAAGCCGGCAACCCGCTGCCGCCGGCGACTGAAACACAGGTTTCGGATATTGCCAAACAAGGCGGTACGCCGCTGGTGGTTGCCCTGAACGAAAAAGTGGTCGGCGTGATCGAACTACAGGACATCATCAAACCCGGTATCCGCGAGCGCTTCGAACGCCTGCGCCGCATGGGTGTTAAAACCGTGATGGTAACGGGTGATAATCCGTTGACTGCCAAATATATAGCCAACGTGGCGGGTGTCGACGATTTTATTGCGGAAGCCAAACCGGAGGATAAAATGAATTACATCCGCGCCGAACAGGAACAAGGCAAACTGGTGGCCATGATGGGCGACGGTACCAACGACGCACCCGCACTCGCGCAGGCCGACGTAGGTGTGGCCATGAACAGCGGCACCCAGGCTGCCAAAGAGGCTGGCAATATGGTCGACCTCGACAACGACCCGACCAAACTGATCGAAATCGTCGAGATCGGCAAACAACTGCTCATGACGCGCGGTACGCTCACCACGTTCAGCATCGCCAACGACGTAGCCAAATATTTCGCCATCGTTCCGGCGCTGTTCATGACGGCTATTCCGGCCCTGCAACACCTCAACATCATGCGCCTGGCTTCGCCGGAATCGGCTATTTTGTCGGCGGTGATTTTCAACGCCCTGATCATTCCGGCGCTCATTCCGCTGGCCCTGAAAGGGGTGGCTTACAAACCCATCGGCGCCTCGGCGCTGCTGCGCCGCAACCTGTTTATTTACGGATTGGGCGGGGTAGTGGTGCCGTTTGTTGGGATCAAGTTGATTGACCTGTTGGTGGCGATGGTGTTTTAGAAAAAAAATAAAATCAATATTTCAGCCATGAACCGCTCTTTTTCTCTTTCCATAAAAGTTACGCTGGGCACAATTGTTTTGTTGACAGCCCTGCTTCCATTTACCCAATTTTTTCGAAAACAGGAACAAACCGTACAAATAGAACCTGAAATCCAGGATTTTCCCGAAGAAGTAGCCTTGTTTATATAAAATCATTCGTCATGAAATCGCATATTTTTCCTGCAATAAAACTCACGCTTTGCTGCGCCCTGCTGCTCACCGTGCTCTACCCGCTGGCTATGTTCGGCATCGGTCTGGCCATCGCGCCGAATAGCGGTAAAGGTGAAGTCGTGCAAGCCGCCGGCCGCACAATTGGCTACCACCGCATCGGTCAACCGTTCAGCGACGACAAATACTTCTGGTCGCGGCCGTCGGCCGTTGGCTACAATGCTGCCGGTTCGGCGGGTTCCAACAAAGGCCCTTCCAATCCCGACTATCTGGCCACCGTACAAGCCCGGCTAGATTCCTTTCTGGTGCACAATCCCGGGGTTACTGCCGCTCAGGTGCCGTCCGAACTGGTGACTGCTTCCGGCTCCGGTCTCGACCCGGATTTGTCGCCCGAAGGAGCAAAAATACAGGCCGCCCGGATCGCCCGGGTACGCAACATCGATCTAGCCCGGGTCAACCGGCTGATTGATGAGCATACACAAAAACCGCTGCTGGGCTTGTTCGGAACTTCTACCGTGAACGTATTAGATCTCAACCTGGCACTGGATGCTTTATAATGACGTAGTGGTGGCATGGAATTGTGGACCGAGGGCAAATTTATTTACCCGACAGGTAAATAAATTTGCCCTCGGTCCACAATTCCATGCCACCACTACGCGGAGAACCCATTCAATATCAAACCATTTTTTTGACATGAAAAACGCACTCACCATTTTAATATGCCTGTTCATCTTACAGGCACAGGCACAGGCACAAACGCCCGACTCCGCCAAAATCACCCTCAGCGCCTACGTGGAAACGTACTACAGTTACGACTTTAACGAACCTGCCGACCACAACCGGCCCGGGTTCCTGTACAACCACAACCGGCACAACGAATTCAATATCAACCTGGCCTACGTGAAAGCGGCGTACAGCGCTGAAAATATCCGCGCCAACCTGTCGCTGATGGCCGGCACCTACGCCAATGCCAACCTCGCTGCCGAACCGGGTGTTTTGAAAAACATCTACGAAGCCAATGTTGGGGTACGGCTGTCGCCCAAAGTCTGGCTCGATGCAGGTATTTTGCCTTCCCACATCGGGTTTGAAAGCGCCATTTCCAAAGATTGCTGGACGCTGACCCGCGGACTGCTGGCGGAAAACTCGCCGTATTACGAGAGCGGCGCCAAACTGACTGTTACGCCCAACGACAAATGGACTTTGTCGGCGCTGGTCATGAACGGCTGGCAGCGCATCCGCCGCGTCGACGGCAACTCCCTGCCCGCCTTCGGCACGCAGATACTGTACAAACCGAATGGAAAAACCACGCTCAATTACAGCACGTTCATCGGCTCCGATAAACCTGACGATGCCCGTTTGATGCGTGTATTTCACAACCTGTACGGTATTTTCCAGGTGTCGGACAACTTCGGCCTGACGGCGGGTTTCGACATCGGAACGGAACAGAAAACGAAAGGAAAATCCGACGTAAACGTTTGGTATACACCCGTTTTGATCGGTAAATTTACCCTCAACGACCAGTGGGCACTGGCTGCCCGCGTGGAACATTACAACGACGAAAACGGCGTCATCATCGGCTCCGAATTCCAGACGACCGGCTACTCGCTAAACATCGATTATGCCCCGCGCAGCAATGCCCTCTTGCGCCTCGAAGGCCGCCTGTTGCAGGATAAAAACGAGATTTTTGTAACGGAAAGCGGCTTTACGAACACCAATTTTTGTGTCACTGCTTCGATGGCGGTGGCGTTTTGAAATGGTTGATGAGGTTGATAAGGGTTGATAAGGGTTGATAAGGGTTGATGAGGGTTGATATTCAGCCACTCGGGGAACGGGGAAATTTTTATTTATCGAGCCGTTAAATATCAACCCTCATCAACCCTTATCAACCCTTATCAACCCTTATCAACCCTTATCAACCTTCATCAACCTTATCAACCCTCATCAACCCTTATCAACCTTCATCAACCCTTATCAACCTTATCAACAATAAAAAAAGACCTCCATGCCGCTCACCGATCGCGACCAATCTGCCAACCAGTTCCTCGAACTCATCCGCCGTTCCAAACGGGGCAAGTTCAAGGTATATATCGGCATGTCGGCCGGTGTCGGAAAAACCTTCCGGATGTTGCAGGAAGCGCATGCACTGCTCCAAAATGGCGTAGACGTTCGTGTGGGTTTTGTGGAAACGCACGGCCGCGCAGAAACGGAACAACTGGTGCATGGGCTGCCGGTGGTGCCGCGGCGCAAACTGTTTTACAAGGGAAAAGAACTGGAGGAAATGGACGTGCAGGCCATTGTGAACCTGCATCCGGAAATTGTGGTGGTCGATGAACTCGCCCACACCAATATCGAAGGCAGCAAAAATGAAAAACGCTGGCAGGACGTACTGGAATTACTCGAAGCGGGCATCAACGTCATCAGTGCCGTCAATATCCAGCACCTGGAAAGCCTGAACGCCGACGTACACCACATCACCGGCATCGAGGTGCGCGAACGTATTCCTGACCGCATCCTGCAACTTGCCGACGAAGTGGTAAACATCGACCTCACGGCCGACGAACTGGTAGCGCGGCTGCGGGCAGGGAAAATTTACGCGCCGGAAAAAGTGGAGATTGCCCTGACCAACTTTTTTCAGCCGGAAAAGATCCTGCAACTCCGCGAACTGGCGCTGCGTGAAGTGGCGCACCAGGTGGAACGGAAAATCGAAGCCGAAGTACCGAGGAGCGGACAGTTGCGCACCGAGCGATTCCTGGCTTGCATCAGCAGCAACGACGCCACGGCCAAAACGGTCATTCGTAAAACTGCCCGGCTGGCGGCCTACTACGATGCACAATGGATGGTTTTGTACGTTCAAACACCGCAGGAAGAGCCCGACAAGATCAATCTGGCCCTGCAACGCTACCTGATCAATAACTTCAAAACGGCCACCGAACTGGGCGCGGAAGTAATTCGTGTAAAAAGTCCGAATATCGCTCAAACCATTCTGAATGTGACCCGCGAGCGCGAAATCACTACGGTTTGCATCGGAAAACCGCACCTGAATTTGTGGCAGATTATCCTGCACACCAGTATTTTCAGCCAGTTATTGATGCATTTATCGGGAAATAAAGTGGATTTGATTATTCTTTCGTAAAAGTTGATAAGGGTTGATGAGGGTTGATAAAGGTTGATATTTAACGGCTCGATAAATAAAAACTTCCTTGTTCCCCGAGTGGCTGAATATCAACCCTTCTCAACCTTTATCAACCCCTCAACCCCTCAACATCCTCAACCCCTCAACATTCTCAACCCCTTTCTCATGGTTCGCATAAAAACAAAACTCTCCCTCGGCCTCGGTTTTCTGTTTGCCGTCATCGTGCTGCTCACAGCGGCGGGATTGTATTCCCTGAATCGCCTTTCCAACGATGCGCAGGCCGTTTTGCAGGATAATTACCTCAGCCTCGAACTGGCAGATCATATGCGCAAAGGGCTGGACGATTTTAAAACGAACCTCACAGAAGGAGATCCGGTTGAAACCGTTAAACAGGATTTTGTAGCGGCATTTGCAAAAAAACTGGTACAACAGGAAAACAACGTCACGGAAGCCGGCGAGAATGACCTCACCGATAACCTGCGCGAACAATTCGAACTCCTGAAAAGAGATTCGGCGCTTTCTGCCAGTCGGGAAATGAACATTCGCACGCTCCTGCATCAGATCGGCGACCTGAACATGGCCGCCATTATCCGGAAAAATGAAGCGGCCCGGCATACTGCCGAACAGGCCAACGTACTGCTAGGCATCATTGCCGTCCTCTCTTTCCTTATTTCCTTTGTGTTTCTCGTCAATTTTCCCGGATATATCGCCGACCCGATCCGGCAACTGACGGAAAGCATTCGACAGATTGCCGACAAAAACTACAGCGAACGCCTGTTTTTTAAATCCCACGACGAATTCGGCGAACTCGCCACCGCTTTCAACGACATGGCTGCACGCCTCGATGCCTATGAACACAGCAACCTCGCGGAACTGCTGTTCGAAAAAAAACGGATGGAAACCCTGCTCGACAACATGACCGATGCCGTGCTCGTGCTCGATGAAAAGAACCGGGTGCTGTTTATCAATCCCGTGGCCTGCCAACTGATGTCGGTTAAAAAAAGCGATCTGCTTGGCAAATACGCACCCGATGCCGCCCTGCACAACGACCTGTTGCGCAGCCTGTTGCAAACTTCATCCAGCGACACACTCAAGATCTATTACCACGAAAAGGAAAGTTTTTTCCAGAAAGAAACCTTCGCCGTTCGCGTCGAACGGCCCAACTTTCCTGCCGACGCCGGCGCGGTCATCCTGCTCAAAAACGTTACTTCTTTCAAAGAACTCGATCAGGCAAAAACCAATTTCATCGCTACTATCTCCCATGAACTGAAAACGCCCATTTCAGGCATCAAAATGTCGCTCAGCCTGCTGGAAGATAAACGCGTCGGGCCGCTCAATGAAGAACAGCAAAAACTGCTGGCCCACATCCGCAATGACAGCCAGCGCCTGCTGGGCATCACCGGCGAATTGCTCGACCTGGCGCAGGTAGAAACCGGAAATATCCGACTGAATATCGTGCCCAGCGACCCCCGGACGTTGCTGAATGACGCCCTCGAAACGGTACAGGTCGAGGCCACGCAAAAGCACGTCAGCCTCGAAGCGCACATGCATGAAAACCTTCCAACCGTTCGAATCGACCCCGACAAAACGGCCTGGGTATTGATCAACCTGCTCACCAATGCGATTCACTATTCGCCGGAAAACAGCGCCGTCCGCATTGAAATGAAACCGGAAGCCGACGCCCTGCTGGTGTCTGTTCAGGATTTTGGAAAAGGGATCGAAGCGCGTTTTCATAGCCGCGTATTCGACCGGTATTTCCAGGTGCCCGGCAGCGCCCGTACCGGTACCGGCCTCGGACTGGCCATCTGCAAGGAATTTGTGGAAGCCCAGGGCGGCGAAATCGGACTGGAAAGCGAAGTGGGAAAGGGGAGCCGGTTTTATTT
>JAKQJD010000212.1 GCA_029561355.1 Bacteroidota bacterium
TGGCGGGCCGTTTGAAAAGCCATTTTTAATCCGTCCGCGATATTGGTCGTGCCTTCGGGTTTTAAACCGTCGATCGTCGTCAGAATACGGTCTTTTTTCTTCCCGGAAGTAGGCGGGAGCAGCACCTGGCCTTTGCCCGAAAAACTGACCACAGCAATATCGTCCTGCTCGCGCAGCAAACGCACCAGGCGCCCGATGGAAGATTGCAGCAGGTTCAGGCGGTTTTCGGTTTTCATGGAACCAGATACGTCCAGCAGAAAAACGAGGTTATTGGCCGGAAAACCTTCCAGCGAGTAGAATCTTTCGTTCACGGCGGGCGGTTTTTCCAGGTAAATCGTATCGCGGATATAAACGGTGTCGCGCAGGTTACCCGCGATTTGTACCGTGGGTTTAGTGGAAGGCACCTCCTCAGCCGGCGGTTTTGCGACAGCAACAGGCGCCGTTTGAGGGCGCGCAGCGGGCGGCGGCCCGGTCCTGAACACATCCATCTGGCGGGTATTTTTCAAAAAAGGCTGATCCGACAACTCCACAAAACGGTTGTAATCCTCCACGATTTCATTGTACAGATAGGTAAAATCGGCAGGTTTCCTGCGTTCGGGTGTCCGGGCATATTCCGCCAATCGCCTGGAGTCGGCGCCGATGTCTTCGTAGGGTGTGTAGGGGCACAAACCGTTGTAGCGCCCCAGTTTTTCAATACCTTTCATATTGGTAAACTCATCCTGTATAGCCTTCACGGCAGCGTTTTCGACAGGTTCATGGGGAAAAACAGAAGATTGCGCTTGTACCGACGTGCAAAGCGCTTTATCCGCGAGCACCACACTGGTCAGCGCCTCGTAACTGCGCTGCCACGAGGTGGATGCGGTGGCGGCGTCAGCCGGGTACGCAGTATAGATTCGGGCAATGTCGGCGTAGAGTTGCTCTTTTTTTTGATCAAACAAGTCGAACAGGACTACGTATCGGTCGCGGATGTTTTCCACGGCTGCAAAACCTTCGCGTTGCCAGCGTTTTTCTTTTGAAAAATCTACCAGTACCTGACGCAGGCCGTCCATTTCCACCGAAATATCCATCAATTGCCGCGCCTTCAGCAGCAGCGGCGGCCGGCAGGTTTCCGGCACAGAGCGCGACTGCCGTTCCATTTCCGCCAGCAGGCTCCACGGGAGCGTATGCGTCTCGAAATTGAAATAGAGCGCGTTTTTATCCGGAAAAGGGCGATAATGAATGCCGTTGTTGCGCAGCACCGTCAACAGGTTATTGTTTTTGCGGGCACATTCGTTGATGTACTGCACACAGGTGTTCAGCGCGGCAACCGTTTTTGCGGTAACACGTATGGGCGTTACCGTCAGGGCGGGCGCCGCCGTATCCCGGTAAATTTTGACGGCTTTATCCGGCGGTACTTCTACCGTTTTATAGGCGAAAACAGGCACCATACGGGCCTTATTTACTGCCATAAACCCATCCGAAGCGGCGGCATCGGTGAACTGATTGTAAAACGACACAAGACAATCGTTGTAGGTGTTCAGGCATTGGCGGTAATAATCATTGGCATGCCGGTCTGTGCTTTGGGCTTGTATGTTATAGTCGTCTACATAGTTGCGCTGGCTTTCCAGAAAATCGCGGGCACAACCCAGGCAGGATTCGTAAAAAGCCGAAGCCGGGTAATTGAGTTGCGCTTTGCGTTGGGGGAAGTTATCCAGGAGATCCTGCATTTGGGTGATGTGTGTCAACACTTCCTGTTGCGGCCAGCCCGTATGTACTTGCTCGTTGAAATTATACTGAAAACCCGACATCATACTCCGGTGAAATTCCATGACACGACGCAACTGGTATTCGGCTAAGCCGTAGGGACCTGTATGGGTTGTTTCGGGAATAAGGCGGCTTATTCCGGCTTCATAGGCCTGTTTGCTTTGGGAAAATTCCGCCACCAGCGCAGGCATCTCCTGCATCAATGCGAGGGCGCCGGCATATTGGTCGGTTTTATAGGTTTCCAGTTTAAAATAGGTATCGAGCGCCTGACATGATTGCACGACTGCTTCCAAAGCCGTTTGGAAAGCCCCGGACTCCGTTTGAAGTTGCTGTCCCTGTACCCCGCTTTTGGTTTGTGCCTGCAAGCGGTAATAAGGTTCGTCGTTATACGGGCAACGGTAGGATATCCAGTTGCGCCCTTTGCCTTCTGCCGCCCGGAGGACTTCCGGATACAGATCGCGGATGCTTTCTACCATACTTTCCACCTGTTGGCTGCCGGTCTCGATGTACCGGATTTGATTATTCAGGGCTGTTCGAACGTTGCTCTGCCCCGTCATCGTGGCGGCGGTGCAACAGAAGAAAAGCAAAAGGAAAGTAGCGTGGATCGGGCACCTTTTGTGTGGCGCACATCGACGTGAGCGGGAGGAAAAGGCTGAAAAGCGTCGGAATATCTTTTTCATATGGAACAAATGTCCGGTACATTTCCGGTGTTTTGAAATTTGAGATTACTTTAGCGACGTGTATCTTTTTGAGCCCGCATGAGCAACTTGTAAATGTACTTTTTCGTAGAACGCAAAAACTTTTAAACGATTCTGCATGATATTGAAATCACCATTTGAAATGTCCAATCAGGGAGAAACGATTGACAAAAACTTCTTCGACAGGTTTAAAGCGATTCGAGCAGTACATTTGCCAAATTTTCCCCCGCTAAACCCTCTAATCAACCTACCTTGCGTTTCATTTTATCCACTATGCGCCCGTACTCTCTCCTTTTCTCTTGCATATTGCTGCTCGGTGCAGCAAACCTTTCTGCCCAGCCCCTCCACTGGCCTTCAAAAATCGACCCGGCCCTGCGTAACCGCATACAGTCGGAGGGCTCCTGCGAATTCCTGGTCATACTCACTGCCCAGGCGGACGTCAGTGCTGCGGACAAAATGGCGCTGAAGGAAGAAAAGGGGCAGTATGTGTATGAAACCCTGCTGCAACTTTCAGAATCCACGCAGCCTCCCGTACGGAAGGTGTTGCAGGATGCCGGCGCACCGCTACAATCTTTCTGGGTGATCAATGCCCTGTGGTCGAAAGGCGATTTAGCGCTTGTGGAGCGACTGGCCCAGATGCCCGAAGTAGAACGGGTAGAAAACAACCCGGTAATCCATCTCAACCTTCCGCCGCAGGTTACGGAGGCCGAAATGCTTTCGGAACGCGCCAATACCGCGATGTCGTGGGGACTCACACAAATCAACGCCGACGATGTGTGGGCCATGGACATCAAGGGCGCCGGCGTAGTCATCGGCGGCCAGGATACCGGTTATGAATGGGCGCACCCGGCCATCAAGGATAAATACCGCGGCTGGAGCGGCGCCTCGGCCGACCACAACTACAATTTCCACGACGCTATTCACAGTCTGATCAGCGGCGGCAGCAACTCCTGCGGCATCAACCTAACAGCGCCTTGCGACGACAACGGGCACGGCACCCATACCATGGGTACTATGTGCGGCGGGTTACCGGATGCACCCGGTTCTACCTACGGAGTGGCTCCCGACGCCAAATGGATCGGTTGCCGGAACATGGAAGAGGGGGACGGCACGCCGGCCACCTACATCGAATGTTTTCAGTGGTTTATCGCTCCTACCAATTCTGCCAACAATACGCCCGATGCAAGCAAATCACCGCACGTCATCAATAATTCCTGGGGTTGTCCTACAATAGAGGGTTGTAATTCAACCAATTTCGCCACCATGAATACCACGATCAACAATGTGCGGTCGGCGGGCATTCTGGTAGTGGTTTCTGCCGGTAACAGCGGACCGAATTGTAGTTCGGTGGTTGATCCGCCGGCCATTTTCACAGGCTCTTTTGCGGTAGGGGCGCTGCAAAACACCGACGTCGTTGCCGGTTTTAGCAGCCGCGGACCTGTGACGGTGTACGGGTCAACCATGAAGCCCGATATCAGCGCACCGGGTGTTACCATTCTGTCGTGTATCGGTACCGATAACAATACAGGCTCTTATTCCTATGTCAACCTCCAGGGCACCAGCATGGCCGGCCCGCACGTGGCCGGTGTGGCAGCATTGATGATGAGCGCCCGCCCCGACCTGAAGGGCAACGTGTACCAACTGGAAACGATCCTGAAAAACACCGCGGTGCCTTTGTTTTCCGCGCAAGGCTGCGGCGGCATCGGCGCCACTACCAGCCCGAACAATGTGTACGGCTACGGCCGCGTCGACGCGCTGGCTGCCACCATTCAGGCCATTTCCCTGCCGGTGGAATGGGTGTCGTTCGAAGCCCGCACGCAACAGGGTACAGCGTGGCTGGAATGGGTAACGGCTACGGAAGTCGACTGCAAACATTTCGACATACAACGCAGCGCCGACGGAATCAAATGGACCGAGATCGGCAGGCAGGAATGCCTGGGAACAGGTGGAAATACCACTTATCGTTTCACCGACAAAGAGCCGCTTCCCGGCATCAACTATTACCGCCTGAAACAAACGGACCGGGACGATAAAAACTGGTACAGCCCCGCCCGGGCACTCAGTTTCAGTGCTTCGGGCATCAGTTTCCGCATCGTTCCGGAACAAAGCGTGCATTCGGCATTTGTAGATATTGCCGGCGGCGCGCAAGACGCTGCCTATACGCTGGATTTATATGCACTCGACGGGCGGCTCCTGCAACAGGCACAGGTGTATCGCAACAGTGTGGTAGCGCTTCAGGCTTTGGCAAGCGGGCTATATGTGGCCACCCTGAAAGATGAAGGCGGCCGGGTGGTCGCGGTGGAGAAGATGGTGTGGTAGGTTGTTCCCAACCTACGCCACTAGTCCCGACATTTTCACCAGCAAGTCTTTCAGCCACGCTTTTTCGGCAATAGGTTTTTCCTGAATATAATTTTCCCAATCGGCAAGTTTGTTTTTCCACTCCTGCCGGGTGTAGAACGATCGCCCTTTTAACCTTGCAAGACCGATTTGCCTGATCAGCCGTAAAAAATGGAGCGTCATGGATTGCAGTTGCCCGTTGATGTCCTGGAGCCGGGTGATCCGTTTTTCGGCGGCATCCAGTGTTCGGAGCATGTAATCCGACTCGAATTGTCCGAGTTCAAATTGTATTTTCAGATCGATCCGGATGGCCAGCAGCAGGATTTGCGCGTCATTGATCCTTCCGTACCATTCGTATCCGATGAGTTCTCCGGCAGCATCGCGGTAGGCGCCCTGATGAAAAAGCAGATGCGCCCGGTTCACTTTGTACACTTCGCGGGGCGTATCGGTAGCCAGAATACCGGCCCCTTGCGGAAATCCTTCCAGCAGCCCGGCTACCCAGGCGTAATTCTGTTCGCCGGCAAGCAGTGCATTGGACACCGTTCCGGAGAGCCGGGTGGCGGTAATGGTATTTCCGTTCGCGCGCAGTTCGTTTTCCAGGTCGGTTTTCTGAAGTTCCAGCCTGCGTTGTAAAAAGATCCGATCCCCCGTTCGGTTGTACATAATGGCGCAATACGCATTGAGTACGATACGAACCGTCTGAAGCACCTGATCAGGCAAACAGAGCGTTTCCTGACGCATCAATTGCTCGATGGTTTCATATTGATTGTCTTGTGCGTCCTGCCGGAGCAGCATGTGAAAAACGGCCGAATAGAGTTGGTGACCGGGCGTTTCGGACAAATGGGCAGGCGGCAACCGGGCCAGATGCAGGGTATGGTTAAACTGGTCGTCGACCATCGGCGCCAAGTCGCCTGAAGGAATCTGTGTCAGTAAATTCACCTGTAAATGCACGGTCATAGTCATCTTGAACTGGTAGTAAAACCGATCCAGCGCTTCGAGCGCCCGCAACAGGTGCTGCTGTTGTTCCGGCAGCGAACGCTGCAAACCGAAGTAGTCGTACAGTTCGTATTCCTGCCAGAAACGCGAAAGGAGCCACTCGCTGTATTCCCGTTGATTGAAGGACCGCACCGCATCGGAAAATCCGGCGCCTGCTTCCTGTAGTGTCCGGTATTGTTGCGATAGGACGACGCGGGTTTTCGGAGGCCGTTTTTGTTTCGATTTCGCAGCCTGCGATGTCTGGGCAATGTCGCCGGTACGTTCGGCCAGCCACTTCAACACCCCCAGATCTGTCTGGATTTCGCGCAACAAAGCGCCGCCCGGAGTGCCGGGCACACTGGTGAACTGCTGAAATAGAACGAATTTTTTTAAAATGCCCAGGAGATTGGACATGGCTTTGCGCAACTCCGACTGGGGTTGGGAGCGGTGCCCGAACAACCGTAAGGCTACCTGCTCTTTGGACAGACCGGTCTCATCCCGGAAATCCGGCGCCTCCTGTAACAGGTATCGGAACAATCGGCTCGTGTCGTTGTGCCGATTCTGCAATTTGAACAACGGCGTGTCGATCAACTGCGCCAACAATTCATTTTCGTCCGCACGAAACAAACGAAATACGGCAATCAGGGTACTGTTTTGCATATTTTTTTATGGGACAAATAACGGGTCCGCAAAGTAAATTTCCTGCAAAATATCGAAAATTTATTGTTATAAAACAAGAAACAGTGTCCTGATCCACCTTGTAGCCATGGTACAAATTGAAAAAACTGTCTTTGTATGGCAGGTTCGCAGCCGTTTACCTTCGCTTCATCAAAAACAAACCGCACACACACCGTACCCATGAAAAAACTTTTTTTGCAACTTGCTTCCTTCACAGGATTCGTAGTTCTGTTTACCGCTCTGTCATTACAATCCGGATGTTGCGATCCTGATCCGGAACCCGAGCCCTGCGACCCGCCGACGAACGTGCAGGTGATCGGCATAAGCCCTACCAGCGCCACCATCACCTGGTCGGCACCGCCGAATACCACCGTTGAAATATCCGTTTCGCCCCAGCCCGTGCCGCCGGGGCCATTTACGACCACGGGCACCTCGTTCACCCTCACAGGCCTCAGTCCCGATACCGATTATAAAATCACCCTGCGAACCGTTTGCCCCGACGGGTCGTTCAGCGCGCCGGTACAAATCAGCCTGAAAACCACCGTTATCATCATCGTGGATGTGATCGTTCAGAAAGAGTCCGTGCTCACAGATGCTGCCAGCGTTTGCGCATCGTTACTGTCCGACCAGACAGGCTCGCAGTCACCGATCGACTGGGACAACAACGTGGATGAAGAGCTGCTGGTGATAACAGACGGCGGACAAACGGCCCGTGTACTGATTTACAAGCGGAAAAACACAGCCGGCGCTTTCGAATACAATTCTATCGCAGACGGCCGAACCATTTGTATCTCCACCGCTCAGAATACGCCGGTTTCCACACAAACGATTACCAACGGCGTACGGTTGCTCGGAACGAATTACAACGTCGAGCTTACGCCCACCAGCGCAACCATGGTAAACAGCAGCGGGGCAACCTACTCCATGTACCGATAGGCGCAAACAATTCATCTCCTCTTTCAACATTGTCCGGTTTTTGTACCCGGTGTTTCGCAAAAGGTTAATAATGAACCACATGCGGAACACCGGATACCGGAACCGCACACCCTTCACCTTACCAGCCACACAAACTTTCTGAATATGAAAAAGTACTTTTTTGCAACAGCATTATGCGTCAGCCAGTTGCTCGGAGCGCAAACCACGGCGCCGGAACCCACCCGCTATATTTCGAAACAAGCGCAAAGCGCGAGCGCTCCTTTAAACAATTACGAGCGCTGCTCTTATTTCCGATTGCCCAACGGATTGACCGATCAGTTTCAGACCGACCTCTGGGACGGTACGCAGTTCAATTACGATAACACCCGGTTTTTCACGTATGATCCCGGCGGAAAACTCATTTCTACCATCACCCGAAAATGGGACGCCGCCAACGGCTATACCGACCTTGAACGGTATTCCTACACGTACGATCCCGACGGCAACCGATTGTCGGAGTCGTATGAACGCCTGAATACCTCCACCAGCCAGTGGGACCTGGAACGCATGGTTACGCTCACCTATTCCGCGACCAACAAGGTGCTCGAGCGCACGACATTTCAGTATTTCAACGGCCAGAGTTTCGGCAACCGGAGTATTTACACGTACGATGCCGACGACCGCGAGGAAACGCTTACGAGCCAAAACTACAGCAACAACACCTGGAACAACCAGCAGCGGGAAACCTATCTGTACAGCGATTCCGACAATAAAGTGGATGTACGGTTTACGGATGTGTGGTCGCAGGTGTGGAATGACTGGACGCCCGCCAACCGTACGTCTTACAGTTATCAGCCAACGGTGACCACCATATTCACCGAAGCGTTCAGCAACGGCGCCTGGTCGAATTACAGTTCGTCCACCACTTATTACAACGCCGACAATCAGGTAACGTCCTACCAGTTAGCCTTGTACACGGCCCTGGGCCTGAGCCCCAACAGCGGTTACGAGATAGATTACAATGCGGATAAATCACTGCAACAATTTCGCTATTACTACATCGATTTCAGTACCAATTCCTATTTCCAGTCGCTGCAAATCGACTACGATTACGACACCTATACGGGCACCCAATCAAGTGATTTAGAAGCAGATATACAGGTTTTCCCGAACCCCGCTACGGATTTTTTGCGCATTCAGGGTAAAGACGACACCGGCGATATGGGGTATGTTATCTGCAACGCCCGGGGGCAAATGCTGACGCAGGGATTGGTTAAAAACGGCAGCAGTACGATCGACTGTCATTCCCTTGCTTCGGGCGCTTGCTTTCTGGTGCTTACCCAAAACGGCCGGTCCAGAACGGTAGCGTTTATTAAAAACTGATTTCCACAAGTACAGCACCATCAATCCTTGGCCGTTTTTGGCTTCCACGCCATAGCCGTCAGGCTACGGCGTGGAAGCCAACGACAACCTTTAAAAATTTAAAAACCATGTCTAAAATCATCACTCTAACGGTGGTTAGCATTCTATTGGCATTTAATGGAATTGCTCAAACGCCTACTTCGTACAACCAATTCAAAGTTGTGACTGAAGCGTGGCAAATCTCCTATCACATCAACAACACTCCAACCAACGACCCTGTATATTTGGTACTTGCTCCAGGAGTTTATAAAATACAACAACCCATTACCATTGACAGAGTGGGGGCTGTTTATATTCATGGTTTGAGTATGGCAGGCACCCTTTTGACAGATAGCACAAATTTTGCAGGGCAAGATTTATTTATTGTAAAAAAAACGAATAAGTTCAGCCTCGCTGGCTTAACCATCAGAACCAGTAAACCTGCAAGCAGTGACCCTGCTTTATGGAAAGGTGCCGGTATTCGTTTTGAAACCAATGCCGGCAACACGCCTCATGATGTTGAAATTCAAGAAATTGAGCAAGCAAGTAGTTTCAAAATCAATGCGCCCGGTACTTATAGAGTTCAATCTTCAAGGGTGCCCAATTTAGGTTACATTATTAATCACCCTGATGCCGATTTTGTGATGACTCAGGGACAATGCTGGTTGTATCATGGCAATTTCCCGTTGGCAAAAACAGTGTTGACAGATATCAACGGGACACATACTGGAAGCTTTGCATACCCTTATGGACTCAACAACCCGGCCACTGGAGCAATTATTCATCCTCCGCTTTCAGATGTTGACGATTTGAATTTCATGAGGGATAGTGCCTGTATTATATGGCAAAAACAAGGAAGGGTTCGTATTTATAACACTAATAATGTCATGTTAAGTAGTGCTTATGAATACCGTTTTGATAGCAAGAGTTCCCTGGGGCCGCATATTATAGCAGGATTAAGGAATGAAACAGAAAATTCAAGCCCAACTCTTGCAGATTGCGCATCTGGTAACAGGATTTTTAAAGCCATTGCAAAAGTTTCCGGGTATGGAAATGAAATAATCTTCAAATCAAATTCCGCTGTGATAAAAGGTGGCTTGTTTCATGGAGTTTGTGCTGAAAAGATTGCGCTGGTTGACTTTCAAGCAGTTGATGGTAAAGCATTTATTTTAGGCAATATAAATAAAGAAGGTTATAACAAAATGATAATGAATAGTGCCGGAACAAATTTAGGCAATGCTGATATTATTCTGTTAGGGAACAAAATAGCATCGTTGCCCGTATACCCTAATATGGCAAATTCTACCAGTATACCTCAAAGTATGTATGCTGACATCCAATTAGGTAGCGGAAATCATATTGAAAATATGGGCAACATGACTCGCTTGAACAATGGAAGCCCGGTATTAGTGGGAAATGACCCACCTTCCAGCTATGATGATGGCGCCTTTTCAGATTTATTTCTTAATAATGTTGATAGTTTAGAAAACAGGGTTGTTATACCATCTGATTTCGCTCCATCAGCACTCGGGTTGCCAACATTCGGCTTGTCTTATAATGCCTTAAATCCAAATGATCCTTCCTCAAACCATGAGTTATTATGGAAAAACATCTTAATAAATGTCAGGAATTATGGTGCAATACCAAATGATGGATTGGATGATTATCTGGCAATACAAACTGCTATAGATACGGCGGTATTATCTAATGGACTATTGTATTTTCCCGATGGACAGTACGATATAAGTCAAACATTAGAATTTAACACACTAACTTTAACGGGCGCTTATCGAGCATTATCCCCTACACCCTGGCACTACGGTAGCCCGACAAACCTGCTTTCCTGGTCCGGCAGATCCATATTAATAGCAGGTAGTGATAGAAGTACTACAATAATTAATGGCCTTGGCAATGTTTTGAGTATTTTTGGCATTACAAATTCCAGAATGTCAAGAATGCAAGATTTGACACTAATTGTAAATGATGGAAATATAAAATCAATAATAGGGGTAACAAATAGTACAAACCCATCCCAGGCAATCGTATCAGTCGACCCATTATGCACAGACCTGCCTGAACCCGGTATTAAGTCAAAGCCGGTATATCTGTGGAGTTTCCGTAATTGTGATTTTATTGGTGGTCAGCTTGGGGTGGCTACGCATTTTAACACTCAAAGGTCTATCATGGCACATAATCCTTTGACTGGTTTAAATGATATTCAAGCACAATTTGTAGGAACAGATCCGAATAGTGGTAACTGCTCCAGTTTTTCCGGCGCTTTGGGAGAATGTTTTTCAGTAGCGCATTGTAATTTTCAAAACAACACTATTGGATTTGCCACAGGATGGAACCAGGCTTTTTGTCATTTAATTTCAGACTGCAATTTTAACGGAAATCAGTTTGGTGTAACTCAATACGGAGCGAAAGGCTCAAATCCAACCTCTGATTATTCCGGCTATAATACCATACAGGCAGGTGGCAATTTTATTATTTTAAATAGCGATTTTAATTGTACTTACAGAGATTTTAATTCTTTCTATCAGGAACAGGGAGTTACTGATTATTTTAACAATTGCAATTTTAGTGCGCCAACAGCAATCCATTATCAAAGTAGTGAAACTTCCAGAACGCCTTACCATATTAACAAACAGTCAATTGGGTTTGTAGAAAATTGTAATTTTCTGTTCGATCACACCCAAGATGCACTGATAAAAGATCAACCATTTTCGCCAACAACTGCTTCGATAAATAATTATGCACAGCGTTTTACATTTTTCATTGGATACAGAAACAGTTTATTTTGTTTAAACTCCAATTTAAGTAAAACTACCTTTGTAAAAGGTAATAATATTGCTGCCGGGACATTTGGCACCGTGAATGGTGCAGCATATTTGCAAGGAGTAGGCTATGGATTAATAGCACAGTGCACAATGCCTGGGAATGGCGTGTCTTCACATCTGCAATATGGAACAAAAGTATTATCCGGTTTTAATTTTGATCCAAACGATGCAAATATTCCACAAAACAATCCGCCGTATCCTTTGGGTTACGGTTTAACGCCGCCTGTTAATCTTTACACACCAAGGTATATTCCGAAAGAAATAGTAAATTTAGACTTATCTCAATTTTCAAGTACAAATGATTACTATTTTTGGAGAAGCTCCATTAATTTAAAAACGCTTGCTAATTCGCCTATACCCAATACTTATTCACCCTCATTAATTAGAGATTATGCATTACCGATGCAACGTATTTTACTTTATAATGCAGGAAATCAAACGCCTACTGCCGTTAATGATATTCACGCATTAAAAGACATCGAATTAACATTATTTCCAAACCCTGTGCAAAATGTTTTAAATGTAAAAATTGAAAGTGAACATATTGAATCAGGGTATCTAAAAGTTTATGACATGTTGGGCAAGACATTGTATCAGTTGAAAATCGCAATTTCAAAAGACGCAAATAGTTTCATGATCGATTTGTCCGATTTTAATAGTGGAATATTAGTAATCTCTCTTCAAACTCAACAAGGAGTAATTAGCAAAAAAATATTTAAACAATAGTTCTCAATCTACTTAAATCGTCGAACAAGAGGTTTTTTAGAAGAGCGTTAAAGGCCGTTGTTGGCGGAGAAGCCAACAACGGCCTTTAAGATATGGTGATTCATTTGTGATTTTCAGCATTGAGCGATTTAAGTTTTTTTGAGGATGCGAAGATTTGGTAAATGATTCGTCAGCAGACAAATCCTCAAATCCTCGCCTCCTCCTCCTTCTTCACACTATACTGATACGGGTTACTTCCCGGAGCCCCCTGTTGCCGTTTCGGCAATCGCTCGAACAGGCCCGTCGACAGCATTTTTTTCTGAAACCGGCTACGGTCCAGCCGGGTTTCCAGTATCGCTTCATGCAGTTGATGCAATTCCGGCATCGTGAATTGGTCGGGCAGCAGTCGGTAGGTAAGTTCTTCGTGTTTCAGGTCATTTTTCAGGCGGCTTCTGGCTTCCGAGACGATGGCAGCGTGGTCCATCCACATGTCGGGCAGGACGTCGAAATCGAACCAGCCGAAATCCTCGTCCAGACTGTGCACGGTCGGGAAGGTGTTCCGTATATCGACGAGGGAGTAGTATGCCAGCGACACAAAGCGGGCGTTCAACCAGGAATCCGGCTGCCATTCAATCCCCATGCGCTGCCAGTATTCCATAAATTCGTCGGTAAATCGGCGGGTATTTTCTCCCAGAACCGCCAGGAATTTCAGGTGCGGGTTGTCCAGGCCGGTTCGCTCTTTTAATACGCGCCCGGCGGCATTTTCCACAGATTCGTCTCTGTCGATATAGCCGCCGGGCAACAGCCACTTCTCCCCTATTTTCAACAGGAGACACTTGAGGCTTTGCCCGTCGTATCCGATGATCACCAGGTCGACAGACAGGTTGGGCAGAAAGTATTCCGCGCCCCGTTCCAGGAAAAATTTCAGGTCCATGCCGCAAAAATAATTATTTGTGACAAGTTGCCACAAACAAATGTTTTTCTACATTTGTGGCAATTCGTCACAAATAGTTCAAACCATGAAAAAGTTTTTCAAACGGACTTTAATCGTATTGCTCGCCCTGGTCGTCGTACTGGCTATTGCCGGCTTGGGCGGATGGATGTACGTCAAGTCGACTTTCCTTACTTTTGAAAAGGACTATTCTGAAAACCTCGATTTCCGCGAACTCACCGTGGATGGCTATACGTTTCCGGACAGAAACGGCAACGGCAAACTCGACATATACGAGGACGACCGCAAAACGCTCGACGAACGCGCCGACGACCTGCTCTCGCAGATGACGCTGGAAGAAAAAATTCACCTGCTCAAAGGCTCGGGCATGGCTTCGGGTATGGGCATGGTGGAACCGGGAACGGGTATCGCGGGTGCAGTGGGCACCATCGTTCCTACACCCCGGCTGGGCATTCCTACGGTTTATCTTTCCGACGGGCCGGCCGGCCTGCGGATCGAACCCCGCCGGAAAGGGGAAGACCGCACTTACTACTGTACGGCGTTTCCCATCGGTACGCTGCTTTCCTCCTCCTGGAATGAGAACCTGGTACAGGAAGTTGGAAAAGCCATGGGCAACGAAGCGCTCGAATACGGCATCGACGTAATCCTGGGCCCCGGCGCCAATATTCAGCGCCACCCGTTCTGCGGCCGCAATTTTGAATACTACTCGGAAGATCCCGTGCTGACGGGCAATATCGGAGCGGCTATGGTTAATGGTATCGAATCGAACGGCGTGGGCACTTCCGTAAAGCACTTTGCCGCCAACAACCAGGAAACCAACCGCTCGTTCAACGACGCCATTATTTCCGAACGGGCCCTCAGGGAAATCTATCTCCGGGGCTTCGAAATCATTGTGAAAAAGTCGCAGCCCTGGACAATCATGTCGTCCTACAACAAGGTAAACGGCACCTACGTCACGGAAAGCAGGCGTTTGCTGACCGATGTTTTGAGAACAGACTGGGGTTTTCAGGGACTGGTGATGTCCGACTGGTTTGGCGGACAGGACGCCGCTGCGCAGGTGCGTGCCGGTAACGACCTCCTCGAACCGGGCACCAACAGACAATGGAATGCCCTGACAAAAGCGCAGAAAAACGGGGAATTGTCCATGGAAGTCATCGACACTTCCGTCAAACGCATCCTGAAACTTGTTTTGGCAAGTAAAAAAATGCAGCGCTACCAGTTCGGAAACAACCCCGACCTGAAAGCGCACGCCGCCATCACACGCCAATCGGCCTCGGAAGGTATGGTGCTGCTTAAAAACGAGAATAGCACCCTTCCCATGCAGGCCGGAAAAAACGTAGCCTTGTTCGGCGTTACTTCCTACGATTTCATTGCGGGTGGTACCGGCTCCGGCGACGTCAACGAAGCCTACACCGTGTCGCTGGAAGAAGGCCTGAAAAATGCCGGGTTCAGCGTGAATGAAAAAGCGAAAACGGCTTTCGAACAACACAAGGCGGCCAACATCAAAGCCTTTAAACGTCCGGAAGGTCTCGATGCCATGACCCATCCTTACAACCCGCCCCAAATGGCCTACACCGCCGATCAGGTGAAGGAAATTGTGGGCAGTTCCGATATCGGCATCATTACCATCGGCCGGAACAGCGGCGAAGGCGGCGACCGGGTGGAACAGGGCGACTTCCTGCTGACACAGCAGGAAAACGATATGATGAACGGGGTGATCCAGGCCTACCACCAGGCAGGCAAGAAAGTGGTCGTGGTACTCAACATCGGCGGCGTCGTGGAAACGGCTTCCTGGAAAGGCCTGCCAGATGCCATTCTGTGCGCCTGGCAGGGCGGACAGGAAGGTGGAAACTCCGTGGCGGATATTCTCGGCGGAAAAGCCAACCCGAGTGGAAAACTGCCTATGACATTTCCGGTACGCCTGAGCGACCATGCTTCCAATGCCAATTTCCCGCTCGACGGGTCTGCGTTCAGCATCATGGACCAGTTTTTCAACGGCGAAAAAGCCGAAAAAGATAAAATCCGCAACAAGGATTTCACCCGCTACGAGGAAGGAATTTACGTCGGATACAGGCATTTCGACAAGGCCAATCTGGAAGTGTCCTACCCGTTCGGGTTCGGGCTGTCATACACCCGTTTCGAATACGGGAATACGGAAGTGGAATTAAAAAACGATACCCTGCACGTAGCGATTTCTGTGAAAAATGCAGGCAATCTGCCCGGAAAGGAAGTGGTACAGATATACGTTTCGAAGCTCAATTCGGGCATCGACCGCCCTTTGCAGGAACTGAAAGGTTTCGGCAAAACCGGCACGCTGGCGCCGGGCGCATCGGAGCGCCTGACCTTCGATATTCCGGTGGCCGACTTGCGCTACTGGGACGAGCAGGGCGCCGGCTGGAAACTGGAGAATGGTTTGTACAGCATTAAAGCGGGCGCTTCGTCGAGGGATATCCGGTCTTCGAAGGATGTGGAGATCGGGAAATAGGGTTGCGTTGAAATAACTCAAGTTTTGCCCATTGTCTGTAATACCTGATGGATGTTTTTAACATGATCCATCATCGTACCTTTGTTTGGCTTTTAGTGGCGGCATGTTAACGCATAGCCTTTAGGCCCATGTCGTTGACGTAAAAAAAATACAAGGTCATCAATTGCTTTAATCTGCAAAAAGTGACGGCATCGCTCCTTGTTTTTCTGTCAGACCCCGTCCGTTATCTCGCCCTGATTTGCTGCGGATTCCGTCCGACGCCCTGTAATTCACTGATCCGGAGGCTGGCAACGGACTTCTCGAACAGTACGGATGAGAGATTCAGCCGGATACCACCGCTGCGAAGGCCGACTTTATATTGCCGCTCCGTCACCTTTCCGCGGATTTGCGTTTTCACCAGAACGTCAATTTTTTTCTTCGAGCGGGCGATCAGATCAAATCCGCTCAACCCAGGGCGTATATCGAGCGATGCGGGCCGGTTGCTTCCGACAGGAATATTCCGGATATCTATGCTAATCCGGTCGCCTCCCACACTCAATTCCTGGAAGATACCTATATCCATCGTTTTATCGCGCTCGGCATGCAACTGGAACGTACAGTGCGAAGTACCCAGACCCCGGATTTCCAACGGTTGGATTTCATTTTCCGTTATGCCGCCCCGGATGTTGTAAGCGGATGAACCGTTTTTGATATAAAACTGAAAATCGCCCGTTTTCAAGCCGCGTAAAACGGGCTTGAAATAAGTAGCCGGAGCAACGGTGGCCCTCCTTTTTTGAAAAGGCAGATCATTATTCCAGGGAAGATAGCCGGACAGCCACAAACCCGGCGTATTACGCTGAGCCTGTCCGTCGGCAGTTACTACCGGAAAAAAGCGCGCCGAAGGGTTCTCACCGCCCAGCGTCAGCGATCCGTCGTCGACAGGTTCGCCGGCTTCCCCGGAGATACCGATCACTTCGATCATTTCATTCATTACCTGGATGGCGGGGCCACCGATGAGGGCTGATATGAGGCCGTCATAACTTGTTTTCTGTTTGTGATTGACCAGGAAATACGGCGTAAAATTGATTTTTCCACTATCCAGCGTATCGTAATTGTGACCGTTGTTATAACTGAAACGATTGTTATCCGGGTCAATTTCAATAGCCGCATCGACGCCCCATCCTACATTCGGGTCAAAAATACCGAGCCGCCAGGGCGTAGAACGATCGTCCCAATCGATGGCATACACCGCATGCCCGCCTCCGTTATTTTTAAGATTAATGATACATGGCATGTTCCTTTCATGCATTTTGCGCGTATGATGGAAGACGTCCTTCGGATCATTTCCTTTGCCGGTAAGTGTCCTTTGGAATTTCCAGTATATGGGTTCGAACCCCTTTTGCATAGCCTGACGTATCTGGATTTCTTCAATCAGACGCTGGTTGCCATCCAGTTGATAACCGTTGAGCGGCCTGGGAAAAAGGCTTTGGTTTTTCCAGGCATACATGGCAGCGAGCGTGAATCCGTAACAGGCTCCATCATGGCTGCATTTCCTGACATAACTATTAAAGTACATGCGCTCGGGCAAATCAGTAAAAGAGCCGTCGCTCGGATCCTCGTCCACGTCAAAACCGATGGCATACTCCTGATACGTTATATCTGCAGTGGCAGGGTTACCCGGACCATTCGTAAAACTCCAAAAGTCGGGCGGCGTTTCCGGGTCGATCACCGGATGGATGGCTACTTCGAGGCGCGTAACTTTTTTATCGGACAGTTGGAGAAATCCGCCTCCGCGCATACCCCAGCCATTATCAGCGTTCAGCGTCAGTTCCACCACCCCCAATATTTCATCGATGAAAGGGTCGTCGTCATCCCAGAACACCCAGCGCAACAGGTATTCGTCGTGGATATTATTCGGGTTGATCGGATAATCCCCGACTTTAAAATTAATTTCCCGGATGTTTTGGCCGCTCACCTCCGGGAAATCGCGCTCATATTCTTTCCGGCCGTTTTTAGTGATGGAAAAATTAAAAAAGACATCATTTTCGCCGGCAATGTCATCAGAGTCATCGGTCATCAATTGCCCCATGAAGAGGTGAAATTTTTTACACACTACGGCTTCTCGGTCGAACCATAAAATGGAGCCGTTTGTAAAGGTATTATACCGGAAAATACCTGTGGGGAAATGCGGCATCTGCAACTCGTCGGACGTGGGCAGGCCGAGGCTGAAGTCGTCGTAACTGTTATTTTCCCGGTTGTATGTCTCTAATATTCCGCCATACACGGTATACGTTCCTTTTTGCGGAACATGATAGATATCTCCTTTTTCCAAGGAGGTTTTTCTGCCAAGGATGTCACCTTTCAGGTTTTTGACGGGCGTCTCGTTGCTTTGCGGGAATCCCCATCGTGTGATAGCGCCTGTTTCCCGATATTTCCGATAGATGTCCCCTGTAAGTTCGAACGCTTTAAAGTCGGGATGCAGGGTATCCCATTCCCTGTACATGGCTCCGTCTTCAAACCGTTGTCTGTAACCCGACATACGCAGTGTTTTGCCATTGCGCAGCATGACGCGCTCTTGCGGCGCAATGGGCAGGCCGAGTGCATGATTCGCTGCGCCCAGGCGTTCGTATTCCATATAAATGGCTTCCAGCACCTCAATGGCGCCGGTAGCGCCACTCCAGTAGATGCCGCCTTTTTTAAAGAGGCTTTTCCGGGCGCCGTCGGCGTTTGCAGGCATTTCGTTACTGATGAGCAAACCCAGCGTGCCTGCCAGGTTTTTCTGCCGGTAGTACTGGTATATCGTTCCGTGCATTTCCAGCGCTTCCGGTGCACCGTCGTTGTAATAGATCAGTCCGTTTTCAAATTGCCAGCACCAGGCGGGCAGGTTATGGTCGAGGAAGATATCTTCCTTTTTTTCTCCCGGATCGAAATCGGCAAACACTTTCAAATTCAAAAATTTGTGCGTGATGAACCATTCCGGTTTTTCCCGGGCGTTATCGGCCAGGCTTTGAAGCGCGTCGGGAATACCGTCGTGTATTTGAACGCCTGCAATCATTCCGTTCAGTCGTTGGCTGCTTTCATCGGCTGCCGTACCGAAATAGATAAAACCGCTCGATCGGGCTTTTAATATTCCATTCGGAAGCCCTGCGACGCATATTACTTCGTCCTGTAGTACCAGCAAGAGCGTATCATTGTCGTAAACGACGTGTATGGTGTACCATTTATTTTTTTCGAATTCCCTGCGAGCCAGCGTATCTACTTCGGTCCAGCCGTTCTGGTTATTGTTTACAGCGGCTTTGATTCTGAACGAGCTACCGTTGGAACCGGCGTCAAGGAAAACGGAAGCCGGAAAAACGTCGGAATAAACAAGCGTCTGCGGGGAGGTAACAGCGGCCGTGGATTTGAATACGCAGGATATGCAGAACCTTTTATTATTGAACTGGCTTGCCGTTACCCCGGTTTTGGCTAACGTACGGGTGGTAAATTTGTAGGATTTGTTCAAAATACCGATCGGTGTTTGTCCGGGGCCATCTGCAAGTTGAACAGCATCGGTTTCAGCCGGAAAGGTACCATCCGGATTGGAGAGCGTTTTTTGGGCAAACGAATAGTTGAGAATCATGCGTGGTTAATTTAGGGTGAACAGGATTCTTGCAGTTTTTTTTTCAGGAAACAAATTGTTAAGCTCCGCATTTGTTCCGCCGGAACGTTTGACGTTCGTTGTTTTATGCACGTTCAAAACCTGGCGTGAACCGAAAGAGCAAAAAATGATAAATAATTTCCCGGTTTCTGCGAATGAATGCTATTTCAATAAAAATCATACGACGGCACGGCGCCAAACATCGCTTCATCACTTCCCGTTCGTACATTTACCCACTACACGCAAACACCGGTCAAATTATAAAAATGACAAAGCACCCAATCTTTACCTCCGTTCTCCTGGTTCCAATGCTGCTGTTTCTTACTGCACCGGCCCTCGCCCAAACCGATTTCACTCCCCAGTGGAGCAAAGGCATCGTGTGGTATCAAATCTTCCCGGAAAGGTTCAGCAACGGAGACCCGTCCAACGACCCGAAAGCAAGCGATCAGAACGGCGCCTATCCGTTCGACGTCACTTCGCCATTCCAGATCCATCCGTGGACCAGCGACTGGTACCAACTACAGCCGTACGAACAGCAAAACGGGAAAAACATCTATTTCCAGCTGCAACGCAGAAGGTACGGCGGCGATTTGCAGGGCATCCTCAACAAACTCGATTATATACAGTCGCTGGGCGTAAATGCCATCTATCTGACGCCTGTTTTCTGGTCGCCCTCCTCCCATAAATACGATGCGTTGTGTTACCACCACGTGGATCCTACATTCGGCCCCGACCCGGCAGGTGATACAAAAATGATGACGCAGGAAGACCCGTTGAAACCGGAAACCTGGGTGTGGACCAAGGCCGATCTGCTGGCGCTGAAACTGATCGAAGAAGTGCACAAACGAAAAATGTACATCATTTTCGACGGCGTGTTCAACCACCTGGGTATCAGGAACTTCGCTTTTCAGGATGTGGAGAAAAACCAGCAGGCATCGGTTTACAAAGACTGGTTTACCGTAAAAAGTTGGCGGGACAGCGTTGCAGGCACCAAATTCGAATACCAAGGCTGGTTCGGTGTAAAAACGCTGCCCGAACTTAAGGAAGACAGCACCGGCATCGTAGCGGGGCCGAAGCAATACATTTTTAATTCCACGCAGCGCTGGATGAACCCCATGAACAAAGGCGCTTCACACGGCATCGATGGCTGGCGGCTCGACGTGGCGTACGACGTGGGCCATCCTTTCTGGAAAGACTGGCGTAAATGGGTGCGCAGCATCAACCCGAACGCGTATATGACTGCCGAACTGGTGGATCCAATTGAAAAAACGAGGCCTTACCTCGGTGGCGACGAGTTCGACGCGACCATGAACTACAATTTCGCTTTTATCGTGCACGACTTTTTTGTGCAGGATACCAGCGCTTCCTCGGTGACGGAATTCGACCGCAGGCTGAAAGAATTGCGGGAAGCCTTCGGTGAAAACGTGGCTTTGAACATGCAGAACCTGATGAACAGCCACGACGCCACCCGTCTGGCCAGCGCCGTAGCCAATCCCGACGGTAAAAAATTCGGCGACTGGGGCAAGTATTTCAACTGGAGCCAGAAGAGCAACAACAAAAATTACAATGCCCGCAAGCCGACGGCCGAACAACGGCAAAAGCAAAAACTGATCATCGCGTTTCAAATGCTGTACCCCGGCTCGCCCATGTTTTTTTACGGCGATGAAGCAGGCATGTGGGGCGCCAATGACCCCGACTGCCGCAAACCAATGGTGTGGCCGGATCAAAAGTATGATGCCGAAACGTTTAATCCCGACCAGAGCACACACAGCCCGGACGAGGTTGTTTTCGACAGGGACCTGGTTGACTGGTACAAAAAACTCACCGGCCTGCGCGGGAAATACAAATCCATCAGACTTGGCAATTACACTACCCTGGCAACAGACGACGGCCAAAAAGTGTACGCATTCAGTCGCAAACTGGGTAAGGAAGAAGTCATCGTGGTTATTAACCGGAGTGACAATCCTGTGTCATTCACCCATGCGGCACTGAAAAAGGGCAAGTACAAAAATCTGCTTACAGGCCAATCGGCTGGTAACCGGATAAACGTGAACGCGATGGATGTGGTGGTGCTGGGTAATAAGTAGGGATTTAAGCCTTATCACCGGTTTTGTCTCGGCCAACGCCAGGCCGTCCAGACAATTATGGCAGTAATTATACTTTCCACGACTGCCAAAAACACATAAAAGGCCCTCCAGGGCATCAGGGAGGTAACGGCGATGGATACCATAATGGCCGTAAAAAACAGCCCGGTCAGGATGTTCAGCCAGCGGTTCACGCCCGGCTGCAGGAATACGGATAAAACCACCATCACTGCCGGGATGGCCAGCAAAACCGAGGCGCTGAGCAGTTTCACCGGCGTATCGAGCAGATTTTCTCCGCTGACTAGTCCCGACACTTTTTCGGGAACGTACAATTCAAAATAGTCGCCATACAGGTAACAGAGGGTCACAGCGGTCCACAGGGCTGCGAGTTTAATTTTAACGTCGATTTTGGTGTCGACTAAAGGGTTTTTGTCCGGCATGTTTTTGTTTTTTTCAAGACGTTTCTGAAAGCATTATGTTACGGCAGTTGGCACTGAAATGGGTTGCGTAAATCTTGTAGTGTTGTAAATATTATTCGGGGTACCGATATAAACACGCAACCAGAAAAGACTCCGTATGTCTATTTTTTTCGTTGCAATGCCGAATACGATTTAAAAACCTGAAGCAAACAAACAATAAAATCTTCGAAAAAAATGAAAAAACGCCTTGTACTCAGCCTGCTGACCATGATGACCTTAACCGTTATGCACGCACAAACGGACAACAAAACACAAATAGAAACCCTGATCAAGGACCTGTATTTCGAAGGCTGGATGACGGGCGACACGGCAAAAGTCGGCAAAGCCATGCATGCGACCTGCCACCTCAAATATTTCCGCGACAATACCTTCAATGATATCAGCCGTGCCGATTATTTATCGCGTTTCAAGCCGCAGGCCAGAAAAGAGGGCGTGGAAGGGCGAATTATTTCCCTGGACGTAACCGGCAATATCGCTTCGGCAAAATGCGAACTCGAAACGCCCAAAGCGCTGTTTACCGACTATTTCAACCTGATTAAAACGGATGCCGGCTGGTTTATCGTTGATAAGATATCGACGCGTACGGATAAATAGGCTGTCAATATTACAAGGTAAACAACACGCCCGCACTGAACGATCCGCCGCGGTTACGTGCTTCGTTCGTTTCATTGGACGTGTTCAAATTCGTCAGCCCGATTATATAGCGGCCATCCACAAAAATTTTGGCTGCTTCGCCGGCTTTCAGCGTGAGCATGCCCCCCACGTGAATACTCAAATCTGTGCGGGAAAGTTCGTCTTTATCGAAATCGATCGCTTCGTTTTCGGATTCCGTTTCACCGTTGACCGTTGAGACGTTTTTGAATTTTCCATTCAGGGCATATCCGAATCCGGGTCCGGCCAGCGCATCGACGCGCACCATGCTACCCAGATCGCCGCCGACCTTTAGCAGGACAGGGAGTTCGAGATAATTCAAAATGACTTCAGCCTTTACATCGATATCGCCGAAAAGCGAGTCGCTGAGGCTGAGTTCCTGGCGGGATCCTTTTTGTATAAAATTCAATTCCGGCTGGATGGCGAAGTTGTCGTTCAGCCGGATTTCCGATACGACACCGAACAAGCCCCCCAGGCGGCTTTCCGGATTGGTGGCGAATCCTTCCACGTTTTTCAGCGCGAAATCGCCGAGGTGAATGCCGCCGCGCAGCCCGATACTAAATTGAGCGAAGGCTTGAAACGCACACAGCGTAAGGAGAAGAGTCGGGAGAATGATTTTCCGTAATTTCATTTTGAACAAGGCTTTGGTGAAAGAATCTGGCAGGAACTGACCTTACCACTATCTTACACAAAGACCTTACCTGCCGCTAAAAAACGTGCAACCGGGTATTGTTTGGGAAAATTTGGGAAATGAATGGGGCGCGCAAAATCACCCCTCCGGCGACTTAAATCACCCGCATTTATGACCGCTGTCATCCGCCGACATGTCTGCGCTCCTGATTTTTGCCCCATCAATTACCACTAATTCTTCCCTTGTTATGAAATTTGAATTCAATTTGTCTATCAGCGAAATTGTCGTCACGTATGTGGTGATGTTGCTTGTAATTGTTCTGGCCGGATTCAGCGGCCACTGGGGTCTGGCAGTACTGGGTTTGC
>JAKQJD010000354.1 GCA_029561355.1 Bacteroidota bacterium
TTCAGTGCGAAGTGCGAAGTCCGTAGAGCACACCGTTCATTTCTGGAATTTCCAAATATCAAACGGCTTACTCTACGGACTTCGCACTGACGACTTCGCACTTCAATACGCTTTAGCAAACAAAACGCGTCTCTTGCTCGGGCTACCCGTCAAAATACACTTGCCGTCTTCTTCCTTCGCGTCGAGTGGAATACAGCGGATCGTGGCTTTCGTTTTTTCCTTGATAGCCACTTCCGTTTCGGTGGTGCCGTCCCAGTGTGCGGAAACGAACCCGCCTTTATTTTCCAGAATATCCACCAGTTCTTCCCAGGTGTCTGCCGGGGTGATATGCTCATCGCGGTAGGCTTTGGCACGGTCGAAGAGGTTTTGCTGGATCTCGTCGAGCAGGTTGGCTACGTAGTCGGCGATGGTATCGACTGGTACGCTGGTTTTTTCCTTGGTATCGCGGCGGGCCACTTCCACCTGTCCGGCGGCGAGGTCGCGCATACCCAGGCCGAGGCGAACCGGGATGCCGATCATTTCGTATTCGGCGAATTTGAAGCCCGGGCGGTTCTGGTCGTCATTGTCTATTTTAACCCGAACGCCTTTGGCGCGCAGGGCGGCAGCAATTTTATCGGCCGCTTCGGTCAGTTCCGGCGAAGGTTTCGGGATCGGCACGATGACCACCTGAATTTCAGCCAGTTTCGGAGGAATTACCAGACCGTCGTCGTCGGAGTGCGTCATGATGAGTCCGCCGATCAGGCGCGTGGAAGCGCCCCAGGAGGTAGCCCAAACGTATTCCTGCTGGTTTTCCTTGTTGAGGAACTGCACGTCGAATGCTTTGGCGAAATTCTGCCCCAGGAAGTGCGAAGTGCCTGCCTGTAGCGCCTTGCCATCCTGCATGAGGGCTTCGATGCAATAGGTTTCCACAGCGCCGGCGAAACGTTCGTTGGCCGTTTTGATGCCTTTTATCACCGGCATCGCCATAAATTCTTCCGCAAAACGCGCGTACACTTCCAGCATTTGTTCGGTTTCAGCCACCGCTTCTTCCGCCGTGGCATGGGCTGTATGGCCTTCCTGCCAGAGGAATTCGGTGGTACGCAGGAACGGGCGCGTACGCATTTCCCAGCGCACGACGTTGGCCCACTGGTTGATCAGGATCGGCAGGTCGCGGTAACTCTGAATCCAGTCGCGGTAGGTATTCCAGATGATCGTTTCGGAAGTAGGCCGCACGATCAGTTCTTCTTCCAGTTTGGCTTCCGGATCGACGATGACACCGCCGCCGTTCGGGTCGTTTTTCAGGCGGTAATGCGTCACTACGGCGCATTCCTTGGCAAAACCTTCCACGTGGGCGGCTTCCTTGCTCAAAAAACTTTTCGGGATAAACAACGGGAAATAGGCATTGACGTGGCCGGTTGCCTTGAACATGGCGTCCAGCGCATCGCGCATACGTTCCCAAATGGCGTAGCCGTGCGGCTTGATCACCATACAACCACGCACCGGCGAGTTGTCGGCCAGGCGGGCTTTTTGCACAATATCCAGGTACCACTGCGAGTAGTCTTCCGAACGGGGTGTAATTTCTTTTGCCATTATCTTATTCTAAGTGTTTAGTGTATGGTGTATTGTGTTTCGGCGTATTGTGTAACGGAATTCCGAAACACGAAACACCACATCCGAAACACGGCTTCTTTGGTTAAATGCCGGTTAAAATCTCAACTCTATGTTACAAATAAAGGTTTCATTCATCTAAAGTAACATCGCCGTTTTGAGCGGAAAAAGTGGAAAGAAAGAAGAGGATCGACTTGCAACTTTTCGATTTTAACTAAAATGCAGGTGCAAACCTCTACCTTAAGCCAAATTTAACCACGCCGCGAGCAGCATTTAAAGCCACATTAACCAAAAAAAGTGCGCAAAGGTAATATTTTTGACCCTGTAAAACTTGCGTACCGGAACACTCGCAAAAAAACATTCTACATCATGAAACAAAAAAATAAGTCTCTGTTTTGGGTTTTCCTGGCGTTCGGCACTTTGGGGCTGTATGCTCCGGCGCAGGCGCAGGACGATCTCTATTACGACCCGGCTACAGACGCCCACGCACCGGCCACTTCCACGACCAACAGCGACGACTCTGAGTACCGGGAGCCTAGTAATATTACCCGTCGTTATGACGAGGACGGTTACTCCGATGAAGACGATGATTACGCGTACCAGTACTCTTCGCGTATCCGCCGTTTCCACCGCCCTTCGCCGGTAGTGGATTATTACGATCCGTTCTATGTAGACCTGTATTATTACGATCCGTACTTCCTGCCCGGCAACAGCATTTACACCTACGGGTACAATGACTACTGGACCTGGAGACAATGGCGCCGCGCACAACGCTGGAACAGTTACTACTCCTGGGGCGTAGGCCCTGTGTGGAGTTCCTGGGGCTGGAGCAGCTGCTACAATTCTTTCGGCAGTCCGTGGTCGAACCCCTGGGCGTTCAACAACTACTACTACGACCCGTACTGGACATACAACGGATACAACCCCTACTACGGCTACGGCAATGGTTATGGTAACAACTGGAGCAATAACGATTATTATTACAGCAATGTAGGCAATAATAACGGTAATAACTTCCAGCCGAAAACCTACACCGGTGTTCGTCGCAGCGGCTCTACCGTCAATCCGGGTTATGCACGTATTGCCGATAACAACGGCGGACTCGGTCGACTGGTCGATCAAAAGCAGACCGGCCCTGTTCTGGAAAACCGCAGCGCACCCCGCACACCTGCTGTGAAAAACGTAGAGCCGGGAAGACCTGCCGGAAAACCTGCACTGGAAAACACCCGCACGCCGGAAAGTACCAGCACACGCCGTCCGGATGGCACTACAACCCGCCCGGGCACTACGGATCAACCGGAAAGAACCACCCCGGGCCGTGAAACGACTCCACGCCGCAGTGAATCTCCGGCTGAAACACGTCCGACACGCCGGGAACAAACGGAAACGCGCCCGTCGCGCACCGAATCACCGACACCGACACGCCGTAACGAACCGGAAAGCCGTCCTTCCCGTACGGAAGAGCGTCAACGCACCTACGAACGTCCTTCCCGCACGGAAGAGCGCACCCGTAGCAACGATACGCCGACCAGAACGCAGGAAAGCCGTCCAAGCCGCAATTCCGACAGTGGCAGCAACAGCCGCACTTACGACAGCGGAAGCAGCAGCCGCAGTTCGTCGGGCAGCAGCAGCGGAAGTTCTTCCGGTAGCAGCAGCCGCAGTTCATCGGGCAGCAGCAGCGGAGGCGGAAGCCGGGGCCGGAACTGATAGTTAATGTTGATGAGGGTTGATAAAGTTGATGAGGGTTGATATTCAACCACTCGTTGAACGAACAAACCCTCCTTTTTCGAGTGGCTGAATATCAACCCTCATCAACCTTATCAACCCTCATCAACATTAAACCCATAAACCCTATAAACCCATAAACTCATCAACCTCTTTGCACTCGTAAAAAATGGGTGGAGCCGGTCTTGCCGCCTTTTCCACCCATTTTTTATGCCCTTAACCACATTTTTTACCCGTTAAATGTACCTTTTCAGATGAAACGATATTTCTTGCCTCTGCTGATGCTATTCATCTCGGCGGCCGGTTTCACGCAAACCGTATCGGATGTTTTACGTTACTCTTACCTGCAACCGGGCGGTACCGCCCGCTATCTCGGCGCCGGCGGCGCGTTCGGCGCACTCGGTGCTGAATTCGGGGCGATCAGTCAGAACCCTGCCGGTCTGGCGATGTTCCGCACCAACGAACTGGTGATAACCCCTTCGCTGAAATTTTCCAGCACCGAAAGCAGGCTACCCGGCAATACGCCCCTGACCGACGATAAAAGCGCCTTCGGATTCGACAACTTCGGCATGGTATTCAATACCACGCCGACCAACAGCGAATGGAAAACTTTTAACGTAGGCATCGGCTTGAACCGGCAAAACAATTACCACCAGTCGATCTATTACGAAGGGCAGGCGCAAGGTTCCATTATGAACGACTTCTTTGCGGATGCACGTTCCACCTTCAATTCCGGAGGCTCGGAAGAAGATTTGTATCCGTTCGGTTCGGGACTGGCCTGGAATACCAATGCCATTTATTTCCAGAACGATACGCTGAAATACGATCTGTACGACAATCCGAATGCCGTGCTCGACCGCTCGCAAACCCTCACTACGTACGGCCGCATGAATGAAATGGTGCTGTCTTTTGCCGGCAATTACGATGAACGGCTGATGGTGGGCGTTACCGTAGGTGTTCCTT
>JAKQJD010000228.1 GCA_029561355.1 Bacteroidota bacterium
TCAATCAGGTCGGGTGATATTTTGCCACTAAACACATCAATTTTTACACTCATGAAGAAATCACTTGTTCCGGCATTGCTGGCAACCATATGGGTAATGGCGGTAACGGCGATACATGCCCAGATTGCACCCAAATGTATCAACGGGAACAATCCGATCACCGGCGAACGCTGTGCCAACGCGGTAACCTCGGCTGTTCCTTTTCTTCGCATCGTACCCGATGCACGCGGCGGCGCCATGGGCGATGTCGGTATCGCTACCTCGGCCGACCCGAACGGTATGCACTACAACCAGTCGAAACTGGCATTTGCCGATAAAAACATCTCGCTCGCAGCCACCTACACGCCCTGGATGCGTAACCTGGGCCTGAATGACGTATACCTCGCTTATCTGGCCGGCTATTTCAAGATCGACAAGTTCCAGACCGCCGGTTTCGGCCTGCGCTATTTTTCGCTCGGCGATATCGAGTTCACCGATGAGAACGGCCAGTCGCTCGGACAGGGTCGCCCCAACGAGTTCGAGGTTACCGGCGCATATGCCCGTAAACTGACCGACCGTTTTTCGGCAGCCGTCGGCGCTAAATTCATTTACTCCAACCTGGCTACCGGCCGCGTGGTAGAAGGCAACGAGATCAAACCGGGCCTCGCAGGCGCCGCAGACATCTCCTTCACCTACAAGGCGCCACTGAAGGTCAACAACGTAAAAAGTGAACTGACCATAGGCACGGTGCTCAGCAACCTGGGCTCCAAAATCACCTACACCAATTCCATCAACCGCGACTACATCCCCAGCAACCTGGGTATCGGCGCTGCCTGGAAAGTAAACCTCGACGACTACAATACGCTGACGTTTACCACCGACTTCAACAAACTGCTGGTGCCGACACCGCGTCCTGAAATCGACGAAGACGGTGACGATACGCCCGATTACAAACAATACTCGCCCATCCGTGGCGTATTCAAATCCTTCGGCGACGCGCCCGGCGGATTCAGCGAAGAACTGAAAGAAATCACCATCGGCGCAGGTCTGGAATACTGGTACGACGACCAGTTCGCCATCCGCACCGGCTACTTCTACGAGCACTACTCCAAAGGCAACCGCAAATATTTCAGCGTGGGCCTGGGCATAAAATACAATGTGTTCGGCCTGAATTTCTCGTACCTGGTACCGACTACCAACCAGCGCAACCCGCTCGATAACACGCTGCGTTTCAGCCTGTTGTTCGACTTTGAAGCGTTTGAAGGCGACGAGGACGAATAATTTGCAACGCGGATTACGCGGATAAAAAAAGCGGATTTCGCAACGCGGATCTACGCGGATAAAAAAGCGGATTTACGCGGATTTGATTGGAAATAGGGCAGCATTTCGTACTTGAATAAACGAAATGCCGTGTAACCCGCCATCAAATCCGCGTAAATCCGCTTTTTTATCCGCGTAGATCCGCGTTGCGAAATCCGCTTTTTTCGTCCGCGTAATCCGCGTTACCGAGTTGGTCGTGCAGAATATCGTACAGAAGGTCGTGATAAGCCGGGAATTCGGGTAAATTATTGTGCCCTGCGCCTGTAATGGGGAAAAGTACGATTCGTTCCGGCGCCAGTTGGTGCAGCATTTCACTTTGCCGGTAAGGAATCAGCCGGTCCTTCGAACCGTGCAGGATAAAGACGGGTACCTGCACTTTTTTGATAAACCGGTCGGTCCGGATATGGTAACGCAGCAGCCAGTTGAGTGGTAAAATGAACGCGTACCGCCGGATATGGTATAAAAATGAGAAGTACGGACAATCCAGGATCAGCATGCCCGGTGTATTCCAGGAAGCGATGCGTGCTGCCAGGCCGCTGCCGAGTGAGCGGCCGTAGAGGACAATTTTTTCCTCTTCATACTCCGTCGCCAGCCATTTGTAGACCTGCTGCAGGTCGGAAAAAAGGATCTCCTCGGTGCGCTTGCCCCGGCTTTTCCCGAAACCCCGGTAGTCGAGGATAAAAAAATCGAAGCCCTTGCCCACGAAATCCTTGGCAAACTTTCCCCAGCCCTTGATGCTGCGCGAATTTCCCTTGATGTAAAAAACGACGCCCTTGCTGTTGGGTACCTTGAAATGCAGGGCATTGACCGTGCCGCCGTCTTCCATTTCAAAATTTACCTCCGAAAAGGGGAACGGGTACTGGTACATAAACCATTTGGGCAGCCGCTCGGGGCGGAAAAAGAAAAAATCCTGCCCGAAGTAAAATACGGCGCATACACCGCCATAAACGATGCCAATCCAGGTAAATATGACCGACCAAAATAACATGCAGGGACCAGTTTGGCCGAAAAGTAATTCATTGTTGGTTATTGGTTATCAGTTATTGGTTATTAGGGTGGTCGGGGGCCATCAGTGCCTGTGTTTCGCTGTCCGATTGTGTGGGCGAATACAGGTGCAAATGGCCTATAACACCTATGCAAATACGTCTTTTGCCCCCCCAAATACGTCCCTTTGACCGGCTAATACGTGGCCGATGTATCCTGATAGGTTGTGCTACCTATTCTAATACGTGTTTTACCTGTCTGGATACGTCCGACACGTATTCTAATACGTTCGGGACGTAAAAGAATACGTGGCAGGACGTATTCTTTTACGTGAACGATGTATTGGTTTGGGTGAAAGACGTATTAGACGGTCAGGCAGACGTATCTGATGGGGTGAATTACGTGTTTGAGGGTGCAGAAGACGTATTGGAGGGTCAGGCAAACGTATCTGATGGGGTGAATTACGTATTGGAGGGTGCAGAAGACGTATTGGAGGGTCAGGCAGACGTATCTGATGGGATGAATTACGTGTTGGAGGGTGCAGAAGACGGGAACACTCCTCACAGGTGCAGATCGCCCCCTGCCACCCTGATAACCAATAACCAATAACCAATAACCAATAACTATTTAGCCGCCTCCGCCCAGGCTTTTTTCAAATCCTTCCCGATCGCACTTTTAGCCTTGCTTTTGGGATTTTGCCGCACATTTTCCAGTATCGCCAGTTGGCGCGGCGACAGCAGGGCGTCGGGCGACTGATTTTTTCCCACCATACTATTGGCACGGCAGGCTTGCAGGGAAGTCATAGGCACACATTTGTAGTCGGTTTGCGCCAGGTAGTATTTCGGTTCGCGGTCGCTGCGAAAACCGCCGTTCCAGCCGCATGTTTTGATGCCTTTCGGTTGTGTAAGTGCCTCCAGTTCCGCTTTTTTGACGATAGTCGGGTTGAATTGCACTTTTACCACTTCTTTCCCGTCCTGATAGCCGGGTTCCGTTTCGATGACGCCGGGAATACTGCCGAACGTGCCTTCGCCGCTCCAGAAACAGGACATGGAAAAGGTGGCGGTTTCCAGCCCGATCTCGCGGGCAGCCAGTTCTTCCAGCAGCAAATCGAGGTATTGCGGCACGGAGGCGCCGGTAGTTTGCAGGGCTGTACGGATGCCGCGCACCAATTGCGCCGGCGAGTTGAAATTGGAAATGCGCGGCACCAGGTCCTGGTTGTCGGGCCGCACCATGCGCACCACCGGATTGTTCCAGGCGGGCTCATCGAAGGTTTTCAGCGCCTCGCCATCCTTTCCGCCTTTGTTGTTGTAAATGCATACCGGTACAAAATACGTTTCGATGGCTTCCACGATCAGCGGATGCGAGAGGGTAAAATTGCCGTAACGGGTGCAATTGGAGCACCCGGGCACTTCCTGGAATAATATCAGAATCGGTTTGCCGTTTTTTTGTGCTTCCGCGCGTCCGGCATCGAGGTCGCGCAGCCAGTGTACCAGGCCGAGTTCTTCAGGCTGGTCTCCGGAAACCGGCGCCGGTTCGGCCGTTGAGATATTCGTTTCAACTCCAGTCATTTGCCTGGAAGGAGCCATTAAAAAGGCTGTGGCGCCAACAATAATCAGTGCACCGAAGGAAAAAAGTTTGAATGTCATCTTAAAACAAGTTTAAACGAATGGGACTTTGGGGAAACGCTACGTTTTGTGCCTTTGTGTCCTTGTGGTAAAAAAATAAAAAATGGCCGAAAGGCCATAAAAAGTCCGCTTTTTTCCGCAAAAACCCGCGTCGTCCGCGTTCCAATTATTCCTGCGAGGGGCGTAGCAGAACAGAACACTTACCCAAAATCTACCGAATTGTCGCCGCAACAGCCACTTTGTCGGATTTTCGGCGCCCTTTCAAACCGGTGTTTTACCTTGCACCCTGCCAAAAATACAATGATCGTGATGAAAAAAACGCTTGTTCTTGCAGCATTGTTCTGTTGCGCCGGTTTCCTGTTTGCCCAAAAACAGATTACCCTGGATGATTGCTTCGTGTTTTACAAATTTTACCCCGAATCGGGCGCCCGTTACAAATACATGAAAGACGGGCTGCATTACATCGATTCGGAAGAAGGGAAATTGCACATCAGAAGCGTGCTGAACGAAAAATTCGATTCGGTGCTGACCCTGAAATTAACGCCCGCGGCTTCCGAATTCGATCAGTTTGTTTTCAGCGACGACGAAACCTTGCTGCTCTTGCGCACCCGGACGGAACCCGTTTACAGACACTCGGTTCTGGCGAATTATTTCGTTTACAACCTGCAATCCGGAGAAACGCTGCCGGTATACGAATCGGGCAAACAGCAGTTCGTTACGCTTTCTCCCGATGGTAAACGCCTTGCATTCGTTGCCGGTAATAATTTGTTTATCAAGGATTTAGTTAACAAAAAGACGACCCAGGTCACCAGCGACGGCGAAAAAAACAAGATCATCAACGGTTTGCCCGACTGGGTGTACGAAGAGGAGTTCAGTCCGGTCGACGGCGACGGTATGGTGGCAGCCAAATGGAGCCCCGATGGCTCCATGCTCGCTTTTATCCGCTTCGATGAAACCAATGTGCCCGAATTCCCGCTTACCTGGTACGATGGCGCCAACTATCCGCGCCGCACGGCTTTTAAATATCCGAAAGTAGGAGCGCCCAATTCAATTGTAAGTGTGCGCGTGTACGATGCCGATGCAGGCAACGACAAAGGCGAACTCATGGGACTCGAACCCGACGACTACGTACCACGCATTCACTGGACCAACGACAACAAACTGGTGATGAGCCGTTTGAACCGGATGCAGGATACCGTGGAATTGCTGGTGGCAATGACGGAACGTATCATTGCAGATCCGGAAACCCGCACTAAATGGATTCCGGTCAGGCCCATGCTGCGCGAAACCGACGCCGCATACGTCGAACTGGAATCCGAATATAAACTGACGTTTCTGAAGGCCGGCGGCTTTTTGTGGACCAGCGAGCGCAGCGGTTTTCAGCATATTCACCAGTTCTCCGGCGCACCGAACGACGCCGGCAAGGATATGACGCCGGGCAATTTCGACATCACGGCCTTTTACGGCGTCGATGATAAAACGGGCAAATTCTATTACCAGACGGCTACCCCCACGCCGCTCGACCGCGAAGTGTGGGAAGGCGACCTGAAAGGCGGCGCGCCGCGTTTGCTGACACCCAAAACCGGCACGAATGACGTGGTATTCAGTCCCACGTTCGAATATTTCACGCATACCTGGCAGGACGCCAACACGCCGCCGGTGGTTACACTGCGCAAACGTTCGGGCGAAACCCTGCGTACGCTGGTCAGCAATAACCGCGTAACCAGTCTGCGCCGCGAATACGGTTTTGTCGACAAAAAATTCTTTCAGATCAAAATCAACGACAGCATCGTGCTCAATGCAAGCATTATGCAGCCGGCTAACATGGATTCTACCCGCAAATACCCGGTATTATTTGATAATTACGGCGGTCCGGGCTCCCAAACGGTTTTGAACAGTTACGACGGATTCCTCGGCAGTTGGCAGCAGATGCTCGTACAAAAAGGTTACGTGATCGTCAGCGTCGACAACCGCGGCACTGGCGGCCGCGGGCGCGCATTCAAAAAATGCACCCAGTTGCAACTCGGTAAATATGAGACGGAAGACCAGATTTCCGCAGCCCGATACTTCCGTGCACAACCCTGGGTCGATCCGGGGCGTATCGGCATCTGGGGCTGGAGTTTCGGCGGCTATCTCAGTACTTCCTGCGTTTTGAAGGGCAACGATGTATTTAAAATGGCCATGGCTGTTGCGCCGGTAACCAACTGGAAATGGTACGATTCGGCCTACACCGAACGCTACATGCACACTACGAAAAACAATGCGGCGGGTTACAATGAAAATTCTCCGGTCAATTTCGCGACCCTGCTGCGCGGCGATAACTACCTGATCTGTCACGGCACGGCCGACGACAATGTGCACTGGCAACAAAC
>JAKQJD010000231.1 GCA_029561355.1 Bacteroidota bacterium
TATAAAACCCGATAACCTGCCCGAAGACCTGCGCTCCAAAGCGGTGATTGCCGCCTGCAACGACGGCCGTCCCGACAATTGCGGCGGCGTTTGGGTCAATGGTATTCTCAAAACGCAGGTGCGTAGTTTCGGCGATTATTGCATTATGGCCGACACCGACCCGCCCACTATCGTTCCGGTGATTTTCGGTGACGACATGCGCAAAAAAAGCGCCATCGCTTTCCGTATCCGCGACAATTTTGCCATCAGCGGTAAAGCCCGGGGGCTGCGCTTCCGCGGAACCATCGACGGAAAATGGGTGCTGTTCTCATTCGACCAGAAACGCGAACGCATTACGTATACGTTCGATGAACACGTGCCGCCCGGACAACACACGCTGCACCTGACGGTGACGGACGACCGGGGAAATGAGGCGTTTTTTGAAGGGAAATTTTTGAAATAGTTGATGAGGGTTGATAAGGTTGATGAGGGTTGATATTTAGCCACTCGAAAAAAGAAAGATTTCTTCATTCCCCGAGTGGCTAAATATCAACCCTCATCAACCTTATAAACCCTCATCAACCCCTTTTATCATTGCGCTGCCCCATACGCCTGCCCAAACTCATTTTCTGCAAACCATTGCAACGAAGTAGGAGTCGTAGTTTGCTCGTTTCGTTCGAATCCATCCTGGTAATTCCCATCATTCAGGGCATGATACAGGTCGCGGTATCCTTCAGCGATGGCAAGTGGGAGGCCGTTTTTCAACGCGCCCTGTAATTCGTCTTCCTGACTGAACTGCACATAAGGCAGATCGGGATTTCCAATGGCTTTACCCAGAATAGAAGTGGCTTCCGCCATGGTCACGTCTGCTGCGCCGGCTACAAAACGCACCGAATTGCCGGTGAAATTCAGGGCCAGTAATTCCTCCGCAGCCACCGCTGCGATGTCGCGCGCATGTACGACGGGGATTTTCAAATCAGGTTTCAGCGACGAACCGTAGAGGTTCAGGTGCTTGATCATACCGGTAAAGGCAAGGAAATTCTGCATAAAAAAGCCTGCGCGTAAGTGTTTTACATTCAAACCCGGAATGCTGTTCAGCATGGTTTCCACATAAAACAAGCCGCTGACCGGTCCGGCGCCCTCCGGCAAATGCGCGCCCTGAGAACTCAGATTCACCACATACGGCACACCGGCAGCCTGAACGGCCGAGGCAATGGCAAATCCTGTTTCCGTTTGGTATTGGCGCCAGTTGGTAACCTGCCAGGTAGGCGGAATGAGCGTATAAACGGCCTTGGCACCCCTGAAAGCCGCTGTCAGAAAGGCAGCATCGTTCAG